>CAWWAV010000114.1:0-4360 GCA_963934935.1 uncultured Anaerolineales bacterium | reverse complement strand
AGTTCATCTCCACTTTTAGCAGCATAAAGATCCAATGTTTCTAACATTGGTGCTTCCCATTCTTGATATCCATGACGTTCTGAGACCATTCTAATATGGTTATACAGCCAACTACGCAAAACCATTTGCTCAGGATAAAAATCTCTTGTGCCTTTGACAGATCGTATTATTTCAGACATCGTTCCACCCTATTATCATCTATTTTCATGATGAAAGCATGAAAATAAGAGAAACACTATTGCTAGATCAAAGAAAATAGCTATCCATTCGATCGGCTGCTGCTTGTAAAGTTGATAACTGTTTCGGAAAAGCAAAGCGTACAGTTTTGTAACCGTGCCCAGGAATTGTATAGAAAACTTCTCCTGGTACTACAGCCACTCGCAATTTTTCAGTCATCCAAACAGCAAAAGATTTAGAGTCCTTTTTAGAATGTTTTGAGGGAACATTGCTGTAATCAGCCAACACATAATACGCACCTTCTGGTTTTTGCGCTCTAAATCCGATAGTATTCAAAATACCCATCATTTTATCTCTTCGATTATGGTAATCAACTAACATATCATCATAATACTCTTGTGGCAAATTTAGTGCTGTCACCGCCGCCATTTGCAATGGAGTCGGAGCACAAACAGTCAGATAATCATGAACTGGTCTCATAGCTTTCATAAGATTAGATGATGCAATGATATACCCTAATCTCCAGCCGGTGATGGCAAAGGTCTTGCTCATGCCACCCAAAGTCACCGTACGCTCTCGTAACGCCTCTATACTTCCAGGACAAACATGTGTTAGACCATCATATAAAATTCTGTCATATATCTCATCAGTAATCAAAACAAGATTATTGTTTATTATCAAATCGGATATGGCGAGCATTTCATCTGCATCGAAAACTCGTCCACTAGGATTGTGGGGTGTATTGAGCATTAAAGCCCTGGTATTCTCAGACAAAGATTTTTTTAACATATCTACATCCAATCTAAAATTTTTGTCGGTTAATGGCACAGGCACAGGACGGGCACCTGCCAGTAATGCTGACGGTACAAAATTCTCGTGAGCTGGCTCAATAATAATGATTTCATCTCCCGGATCTAGAAGAGCAAACATTGCAACATTTATAGCTTCGGTAACCCCACAAGTGACGGTAACATGTTCTTCAGCATCTACATCCCATCCCAGTTTATTCCTATAGTGCTCAGCCAGTTTTATACGCAAATCGAGAACTCCCCAAGTGGGCGAGTATTGGTTGTGACCACTTGCAATGGCTTCATGAGCTGCCCGAAGAACCTCTTCAGGAGGATCGAAATCTGGGAAACCCTGGCTCAGATTAATTGCGTCATGCTCTATAGCCAAACGCGTCATCTCCCTAATGACAGACTCTTGATAATATTTGGTGCGCTTAGATACTCGCAATCTATTTCTCCATTCAAAAATGTAATACTAAATGATACGCAAAGTTTATAGTAGGATAGTCATGTCAACAACCCTACTCCCTCATAACAAAATAGTCTAACTAACACACTTTGTAGACAATAGGTTTTCATTAATGCGGTTGCACAGAAGCGAAGCCTAACACAGAAAAATACTGGCAATTGATGAACAAATTCAACAATCTACAGTTGCCAAAAGCTATATTTTGTTGAAATAATAAAGATTTTTTGTAGCAGATTATCTAAAGCACATAACCCAGCCAATAACCTAAGGTTAGAAGCAAAGCAACGGAAAAGTGCGTGCCAATTGTAAAAACATTGACTAACAACAATTCATAAGGTAACTTGTCTCTATCGGCATCAACTCTATTCCATCTTTCTAACCAATCATTCCCCATTTGTATGGCTTTCCAAGCTAATAAGGCAGGTAACAAAGCTATTAAAACCCATGGGGTAGAAACATCAGAACTAATAATGCCTAATACACCCAATATCAAAATATAAACAAATGTGAAATAAAGTGCAAATTTATATATTCCAAAAGGTCTGTTGTAATTAGCAATATCTGAACCTTCCGCTGTACGAACGATCCAAGTTCTTTTACCTACTTCTCGATCAGCTTTGTAATCTTGAAATCCGTTAATAAAAAGAACTAAACCAATCAATATGGCTACTGGCACAGAGGCAATCAATACTGGAAAATAATCCCATGCTGCCACAGGTGACAAGGCTTGTTTCTGAACATAATGAGTTCCAAGTGCCATAACCGGTCCAAAACCCAACATTACGCCCAAGTCACCAAAACCTCGATGACTGAACTGTACTGGTGCAGCAGTATAGAAAACCCCTAGGATCACACCTACTACACCGCACCAAAACAAAGGGCTTAACGCAAACAAACTACCATGCAATTGTCCGTTTATATATAATCCAATACCAACAGATGCAACAAACATTACTACCGAAAGTACAAAAACTTTAGCCGGCGACATCAATCCAGCTTGAATCATCCGCGATCCACCGTTGAATGGACTGGCAAGCTTATTGACTTCATCGTTTCTAGACAAATGGTCTGAATAGTCATTAGCCACGTTAGTACCAGCATGAGCCATAATAGCACCTAAAAGAGTCCACCAGAACAAATTCCAATTGAAGCTACCGAGGTTAAAATAGGCTACAGCACCACCTAGAGCAACGGGTCCAATTGTTGCTGTAAAAAAGGGTGCTCTTACAGCTCGCAAATAAAGTCCTAATTTACGAAGAATACCTTTGAATATCGCTGAAGACAAAGATTCATGGTTTTCAGGCAGTTCTTTCCATTCAAATCTGTTTTTTGCAAAAAAGTCAACATATTTGATTACAGTAGGTTTTATTTTGTAGTAGCCAACCACATTGTTCTTCTTTAGGAATTCATCCTCCATATATTCCTTAAAAGCTTTTGTTACTCCAAGCACCATACGATATGCCTTTTTGACCTCTTGTGGATCCTTAACTTGAGTTGCTATACCTTCTATTTGTAATTCTCTAATTCCTTCAGTACCATCCGGTCTCACTACGCACTGAACACGAGGATTAACCCGAATCTGTTCTGCCTTTCTGGTTGGATTAAAAGTAAAAAAATAGATGTCGAAACCTTCATTCGCAAAATATACGTTGCTCGCAGAAGAGTTTCCTCCGACAGAAGTTCCTATTGTCATGAACTCTGCCTCATCCAACATATTCATGATCTTGTCATCTAATTCTTTGTTCACCTAACTCTCCTTAGTACTCTAACGATCTGCTAATTCAAAATCAAAACTGCGTTTCATTGCAGAATAAACTCAAATGATTTATCGACTATTCCTAACATACAAATAATCACTTTGATTGTACTTATTTTATCTAGTATGACAAGTAAAACATTTATTAACGGTCACAACTTGGACGACCCCGAATCAGCATATCCCAAGAAGATTAAACAAATCTATAGTTCAAATTAGTTTTTTTTACTACAATGCATCTTTGTTGGGGTACAATATTAGTATAACAATCGATCATTAATGTTGATGTAAAGTGGAGTGCATATATGTCTGATTTTCTGTTCCGAGATACGCTGGAGGACTTAGATCCCAGTATCCATAATGTCAATAAATTGGAAGCAGCACGACAATTTCATAAAATTATACTAATAGCCTCTGAAAGTACTGCTCCTATTGCTGTGCGCGAAACATTAAACTCGGCATTTAATAACATCTATGCTGAAGGCTATCCTGACGAAAATTCACGTACAATGACCGAATCAGACATTGTAAATTACACAGCACGTCTTGGCCACTATCGCCGCTACTCTAACCCACGCTACTACAAGGGTGTTGAATATTGTGACACCGTTGAAGCACTAGCACGCCGTCGAGGAGCAGAACTATTTGCCAATGAACATGTGAACGCAGACGATATCTATCTCAACTTACAGGCACTTTCAGGAGGTCCGGCCAATAATGCTGTATTCCATGGGTTGTTAGAGCCAGGCGACACCGTGATGGGTATGAAACTTACAGACGGAGGACACCTAAGTCATGGATCACCCGTTAATCGTTCTGGTAAATACTACAATAGCATTGCTTATTCCGTAGACCCTAACACTGAAAAAATTGATTATGAGAAATTAGACATACTGGCACACAAACATAAACCCAAATTGATTATTGCCGGTTATTCATCATATCCGTGGGCCGTGGACTGGAATAGATTCCGCCAAATAGCAGATAGTGTGGGAGCATTTCTAATGGCAGATATCGCACATGTTGCTGGCCTAGTGGCTGCTGAACAGTATCCATCACCTGTTGGAATTGCCGATGTAGTCACGTTCACTACCCATAAATCTATGTGTGGGCCTCGGGGAGCATGCATCCTCACCACAGATCGAATATTGGCGCGCAAAATCGATAGGG
>CAWWAV010000113.1:0-4381 GCA_963934935.1 uncultured Anaerolineales bacterium | reverse complement strand
TCACCATGAGTCATTATCATCGCACCTATAAATCTGGTAGACAATCCCCATGAAGTCGTCCAACAATGCTGCATCTCGTTGTTATTATCAAGATATTGTATATCAAATGCTTTCGCAAAATTCTGCCCGAGATTGTGAGATGTGCCTGCCTGCAAAGCTTTTTTATCACCCATCATTGCTTCAATACTATAGGTCACATCTGCTCCAGGAAATTTCTCAGAATTACTTTTGCGGCCGTAAAAAGGTGCTATAGCAGCTTCATTGCGTGCGAAGTCTATATATACGTCTAACATCTGTAAAGTCTCTTCTTGCGCTTCTTCATAGGTAGCATGAGCTGTGTGACCCTCTTGCCACCAAAACTCCAATGTTCGTAAAAAAAGCTTGGTCCGCAGTTCCCAACGTACAACACTATTCCATAAATTAATCAATACTGGTAAATCGCGATAGGACTTGATCCACTTAGAATATGTGTGGCCAATAATTGTTTCTGAAGTTGGACGTACAACTAACGGCTCCTCCAATTGCTTGCCACCGCCTATTGTTACTACTGCCAATTCGGGGGAAAATCCTTCCACATGCGATGCCTCACGATCAATAAAACTCTTTGGTATAAACATAGGGAATCCAGCATTGACATGACCAGTATCTTTGAAGCGCCTATCTAAAGCCTGCTGCATATTCTCCCAAAGGGTCCATCCATAAGGTTTTACTATCATAGTGCCCCGCGCAGGCCCATAATCAGCCAAGTCTGCACGCATTACTACTGTGTTGTACCAATCGTTATAATCTTCAGAGCGAGATGGTAATTTCTTTTTAGACATATCAATTATAAATTATTTCAATATAAACAATATAACGCCATGTATTTTTATGGGTTTTTCAACCCGTCTACAGCCTCAGCTACTGTATCCACAGTCTTCAGTAACATTCGATGTGTGTCATCAACATAATCACCATGCTGCTCCATAAGAACATTAACAATATCTGACCATGGTTTGCCAACCACAATCAATTCCTTGTTAGGTATCTCTTCACACTGCAATAAACCCCAAGTGTATGCAATTTCCAACAAAGTGCCGATACCTCCAGGCATAGCAATCGCGGCTTGCGATTCTACTACTAGATGATGTAAGCGTCCACGTAAATCACTGTAACGTATTTCTTCTGTAACCCATTGATTCACCTCTAAACCCGGAACCATTGTCTCAATTTGATTGCAACTTACACCGATGACATGACCACCAGCTTCACTAGCACCTCGACTAGCAGCCTCCATTACGCCGCGATATGCACCAGTTGAAACAATGTAACCGGACTGAGACAACAATCTACCTAGTTCGCGTGCTTCGTCATAAGCAGTAGTACCTTCTCGTGGACGGGAGGACCCAAAAACAACGACTATTGGTAACATGGCATTAGTGTACCATAGTGATTCGAGAAAACATAAAATTAGTAATAATGAATAGAATCAAGTGAATGGTATAATGTATTGCCACTTGAAAATGTAGGATTCTTGATAGAAACAATCCATTATGAGAACTCATTATTGTAGAGTAGGTTTTAGTATAATTATGTGGGTTAACCAATGAGCATTAATAAATCTGAAGTTTTTGAATATCATAGTAACAAAAGACCTGGGAAAATAGAGGTCGTGGCCAGCAAACCACTGGAGACACAACGTCATCTCTCCCTGGCCTATACTCCTGGCGTAGCCGAAGTAGTACTTGCTATTGCTGAAGACAATGCGACAGCATATAGCTACACAGCAAAAGCCAATCTTGTTGCTGTAATATCTAATGGTACCGCCATTCTCGGTTTGGGTAATTTAGGAGCATTGGCATCGAAAGCAGTAATGGAAGGTAAGGGTGTACTTTTTAAGCAATTCGCAGATATTGATGTGTTTGACATAGAAGTAGATACTGAAGACACTGAAAAGCTTATTGAGGTAGTTCAAGCAATATCTCCAACTTTTGGTGGTATAAATTTAGAAGATATCAAATCACCAGAATGTTTTGAGATTGAACAACGCTTAGTAGACTCATTAGACATTCCTGTATTCCATGATGATCAACATGGTACAGCTATCATATCTGGAGCTGCTCTTCTAAATGCTCTAAAATTAACTGGTAAAACAGCCAGTGAATTACGTGTTGTAGTATCAGGTGCAGGTGCAAGTGCAATTTCCTGTTCCGATTTTTATATATCTCTAGGAGTCAAGCGAGAACACATCATGATGGTTGATTCTCGTGGAGTAATTTATAAGGGCAGAGACTCTGGAATGAACAAGTTTAAAGAGCGTTTCGCTATTGATACGGATTGTCGTACGCTTGAAGATGCGGTACGCGATTCGGATCTTTTTCTGGGACTTTCAGTGGCCGACTTATTGACACCAGAGATGCTGCTCACAATGGCGGATCAGCCAATAATTTTTGCAATGGCCAATCCTGATCCAGAAATCAACTATGACTTAGCCAAGAAAGTTCGGCCTGACGCACTTGTTGCCACTGGACGTAGTGACTTTCCTAATCAAATAAACAATGTGTTAGGATTCCCATTTATCTTCCGAGGAGCACTTGACGTGGGTGCACGTACTATCAATGACGATATGAAGGTTGCAGCAGCTAAAGCTCTTGCAGATCTAACACATGAAGACGTACCTGACAGTGTGTTAAAGGCATATGGGCTTGATTCGCTCACCTTTGGTCCAGATTATCTAATCCCAAAACCATTTGATCCTAGAGTGCTAATCTGGGAAAGCGCAGCAGTAGCAGAGGCTGCTATACGAACGGGAGTAGCACGTCAAAACATAGACTTAGACGTTTATCGAGAACAACTTGCTTCAAGATTAGGCCATGGACATCAAGTTCATCGACACATAATAAATGTGGCCCGTCAACAACCCAAGCGTATTGTATTTCCTGAAGGAGAGCAGAACAAAATAATACGCGCAGCTGCACAGATAACAGAAAGAGGAATAGGGCACCCAATACTTCTTGGAAGACCGGAAATAATAGAGAAGAAAATGGCTGATCTTGGACTAACATCCGATATACAAGTAGTTGACCCAAGTCAACACCAAAATTCTGAAGTAATTCCAGAAAACTCTAGATACCATGTGTATACAGAAGCATATTATCGACAACGTGAGCGGCATGGTGTAACACTTACTCTTGCACGTGAACGCATGTCTACACCAAACATCTATGGAATGATGATGGTACATGAAGGAGATGCTGATACTTTTCTGTCAGGATTGACCTATGAATATCCCGATGTGATTCGGCCTGCTCTACAACTTTTCGGTACCCAGGCAGGCACCGAACGCGTGACAGGAGCCTACCTAGTAATAGTAGACGAGCGAGTTTTCATTTTTACTGATGCAACCGTAAATGTGGAACTTGATGAAAATACATTAGCTGAAGCTGCAATTCTAGCAGCAGATTTCGCTAAAACGCTTGAGATTAATCCACGAGTCGCAATGCTAAGTTTCTCAAACTTCGGAAGTTCACAACATCCTATTTCGGAAAAGGTGCGTAGAGCTGTAAAAATCGTTCAAAAACGACGTCCCGATTTGGAAATTGATGGTGAAATGCAAGCAGATGTAGCGGTATCCCCAGAATTGATAGAAGAAAGATTTCCATTCAGTCAAGTGAAAGATGCTAATGTGTTAGTGTTCCCAAGTCTAGCCTCTGCAAATATCGCATACAAGTTATTGCAGCAACTAACAGGAGCATCTACCATAGGTCCTGTTCTGCTAGGTATGGGATCTCCAGTACATGTCTTACAGGCTGGAGACAGTGTGGATCAAATTGTAAACATGTCCGCAGTAGCGGTAATGGATGCGCAAGGACGCTAAAAGAACCCTCTATCTCTGTTGCGCACCTATTCAAATCAATTCATATTGTGAATAGTTGTGAGGAAACAGGGTCCAACTAAGATATTTACAATCGGTCGGCAGATGCCTGTAAGGCATCTATTCTGTCTGTTCGCTCCCAAGGTAAATCAAGATCGTCTCGACCAAAATGTCCATAGGATGCCGTCTGACGATATATCGGCCTACGTAAACCCAAATCGCGAATAATAGCTCCTGGACGTAAATCAAACACTTCTGATATTAACTGGCTAATATTTTTATCTTCAATGGTTCCAGTACCAAAAGTCTCCACATTGATACTTAAAGGCATGGCAACACCAATAGCATAAGCCAACTGGATTTCGCATCTTTCTGCAAACCCAGCAGCTACCACGTTCTTAGCAACCCAACGAGCTGCATATGAAGCGCTTCGATCTACTTTAGTGCAATCTTTTCCGCTAAAAGCACCGCCACCATGCCGACCCATACCTCCATAAGTGTCAACAATAATTTTACGTCCGGTTAGAC
>CAWWAV010000112.1:0-4397 GCA_963934935.1 uncultured Anaerolineales bacterium | reverse complement strand
ACATATAACGAAGTGGGTATAATTTTTCTGCATCAGACAACTGGTAATAATCTGAAGCAAATCTTTCTAATATGGCAGGTGCAAAAGGCCGAAAAGGTTCTCTAAACTTTATTTTCGTATTGACAATTTCTTTCATTTCGTCCCGGCGCGGATCTGCTAAAATGGAGCGGTTTCCAAGTGCTCTAGGACCCCACTCAAAACGACCCCGTGCTACCGAAATTACCTTACCGTCATTGAGGTCACTTGCCATAGATTCAGCCATCACATCATCATTATCAAAATATTTGTAATGTATGCCTGAATATTCCAAAGTATTCTTGATTTCATCAGAAGTATATTGCTTACCCAAATATGCATGTTCCTGAACAAACTTGCGTTTGTTCCCAAGTAACACATGGTAAGCATAGAGAGCTGCTCCTAAAGCACCACCTGAATCTCCAGGAGCTGGCTGCACAAATACACTATCAAACGACGATTCTCTCATAATCCGCCCATTAGCCACACTATTCAATGCAACGCCCCCAGCTAAACACAAATTATTGGATCCAGTTATATGATGGGCATTTTCACACATCTTCAACAAAGTATCCTCTGTAACAGCTTGTATACTAGCTGCAATATCAGCATAGTTTTGGTTAATAGCAGCCACCCCTCCATCCCAATCTGGATGGTCTCCATTTGGATGTGTAGTAGCAGTATAAAAAACTGAATCGTGCACTCGAGGTTCACCAAAAAGTTGCTCAAACCTGGAAGAAAATGTTCTATGTGTGGACCTATGGAAACTAAAATAATCCATATTGAGATCAAAGCTTCCATCAGGCTCTACTCTAATCACTTTATGCACGTCCTCGATGCGAGTCGCTTTGCCATAGGGAGCCATACCCATGACCTTATATTCTCCATTGTTGACCCTAAATCCCAAAAAAGCTGTAAATGCGGAATATAATAATCCTAACGAATGAGGATACTTGATTTCCTTTAACAGATCAATCGTATTTTCTCCACTCCCATCCCAATCAGCAGTAGCCTTACCGACAGTGGTGGTAGTCCATTCACCAACTCCATCGACAGTTAGAATAGCAGCTTCTTTATAGGGAGAAGCAAAAAACGTACTGGCAGCATGTGAAAGATGATGCTCAACAAATAACAGTTTCTCTGCCTCTATACCAAGTTCTCCTAGAATCTGACCTTTAATCCACAATTTGTCATTGAACCAGGTGATCATAGATTCACGAAACACACCCCATGACATGGGATATGAACCTAAAGTACTACTCAAAATTCTTTCAAATTTAAGCAGTGGTTTTTCATAAAACACAACATAATCTATATCTTGAGCAGTAATACCACCTTCTGACAAACAATAATTTATAGCATGCTGTGGAAAGCGATGATCATGTTTTACTCTACTAAAACGCTCTTCTTCAACAGCTGCTACTAAATCACCGTCCTGAAGCAACACTGCTGCCGCATCATGATAAAAACATGATAATCCTAGTATATTCATCAAAACTGTCTCCTACTTCGCAGCAAACTTGGTGTATCTGCGGAATATTCAATCCAGCATGTACCTTGATTAGCTGATTTAATCTTAAGGGGATCTCCAAACAATCTTACACCTATACCGAAGGGTATAAGTACAGTGAAGAATAAGATTGTTAGTACAATCCTAGCAAACAAATCTCCAATCAATTGTCCAAACTGTTTCCAACGCTCCCATATTATTTTTACAAACGAAACACGTTCCACTACAATTCTCCCTTTTGCAACTGCAAAACCTCACTACATCGTGACTCAAATTCTAATTTATCATGAAATGGCAATAAAATTGTCTTCAATACATTTTGCCTATTTGAAAGCATAGAGTATTGTAGGATAGGACCTTTTTCTTGTACACCATATCGAGACGACACCCAACCAGTATTTATTATCGCATCAATTCCTGTACTACTATCACCCGCAACATCTTCGTATAGAGGTAAAACAGCAAGATTTGGGCCATCCGGGAAACATGTTCTTGCTACAAGACCATCCAACTCAACACATAAATGGGAGAAGTGAAAATACATAGTAATATTGGACAGTTCATCTTCATCACCACCTAAATAACCAGCACTATCAGAAATTACCCAATATGCTAGATCATGAAAATATTCAAATTTACGTCTATGATATACATTTTTTACAGCGGATACCGGACTGACATACTCTGCATCAAACCATGTCCGACAATCATCAGAATCCCATTCATGAATTGTGACACTAGCATCGTTGCTCATTCTAAACATATCCTTCTTAGGAATCCTATTTGTCTCGTGTCTATCTATCTGTACAGTATTATGCGCAGCAATACCACGATACATATTGCGAGCCCGATAATTTCCTGTATAAACGTAAGATCCAGGATCAATTATGAAAGCTCGCTGCCCTACTAATAATTCAAAGCTCAATATGTCATTGTGAGCATGAGTACCCCATCCTTCACTTCCATTCTCGCCAGCCTGTATAACCATATAGTTGTCATCCGAACGAATCACATACCAACCAGCATCGGGAAGTGACAGAGAATCAAAATCGGATGCTTGCAGCCCATTTGACACATTAACAGACTCTTCACCAAATGCCCACAAGGCGGATTCTTGTCTCCTAAGGTCATGTTGTGGATAGTTAGAGATGGCACCCCAATCTTTCCTTCCAAATACAACAGACCCTGCGATGAGCAGTCCTCGCGCATCTTGATAAGTACGCAAATTCTCTTTATCCGACTCTAGAGATATCCAGCGACCCGAGTCACAATCCCCAATAATCGGAATTTCACCATCTGGCCTCAGCAAACCACAAGTCACGTCCAACATCCTAATAAGCCGATCAACCACTACCTTGGGCACTGCTACATTATTCATTTTACAGTAAGCATATGTCCATAAAACCATCTCGGTGACTAATATATGATAACTCGTTGACGCCTCGTAACTCGAACCATCCTCGTGAACTTGGTGCTGCAATTCCTCTGACAGCTTATCCAATCCAAAATTCAACCATGTGTCAGATTCTGAGTACGGCTGCAGGTAAATTCCAAGCCAAACTAATCCACATAGATTAGCAATATAATGATTGGAGCCAGGCCATCCTGATTCCAAGTAACGCATAATATACCTACCATGTTGACACAAGCTTCTTATGTAATCTAAAACAAACTGACTGTCTAAAACAGCTGATCCACACATTAACTCATAAGCCCAAATCCAGTTAACAGACCTAATAGAAACTTCCATAGCATTTGCCCAATTTGGGCCAAATTCATAAGGATTGTCAGACCACCAGTCACGTATTTGAGAAACAAATTCAGAAACATATGTCTCGTCTCTTGTAAGAGCATATCCTTGCCCAAGTGTAACCGCATGGTGAAATCGACTTACTTCCCAAGGAATTTTCACATCAAATCCAGCCTCTAAATCAACTAAATCCAATTTCGTAAAATGCAGACTAGGCCATTCATGCCCTGACTTGAAATCTTTGCGCCAAGGTATCTTGGCTTCTAAATTAACCAATCCAGACCCAAGCACATCAAAACGATGGGCGACTACCTGATCGCTAGCAGTCTTAACACGATTTAGTACACCAGGAGATTGCTGAGCTACATAATCCGCTCTTTTTATCGGATCACTCATGAAAAAAAACTGCGGATATTCTCGCGACGAAAAACTATCAACCAATTCTTTTGCATTTGCTACATTAAAGTCATGGAATAACTCAGTGTGATCAATAGTTTTGATGGTCCTAGCTGCAGTTATAGAGTGCCAATGCCTTCTGACAACATGCTTAACTACACGAGGATAACAAGTGATAGGCACGGCAAGCATACGCGCTAAAACAAGGTTCGCACGCTCTACAATATTCATGTCATCAATAACTCATCATAAACTGCAAATGTACGCCCCGAATTAACTTTGGCGTCAAATTTATTGGTGGCTCTCCGGTAACCCTTCTCACCCATTTGGGTCATCAATTCAGGATCGTCCAGCAGAGAAATAATAGCTGCCGCAAGCTGTTCAGGATCATCCGGTGGTATCAACAAACCTGTTTGTTCCGATACTACCAGTTCTCGAGGACCACCAATGTCCGAAGCAATTACTGGTTTTGCCATAGCACTGGCTTCAATTACAGGACGAGCAAAATGCGGAACTGTAGAAGGAAACACTAATATGTCGGTAGCTGCAATCAATTGAGGCACGTCACGTCTTACACCTAACAGTCGTAAATGATCTGAGGCAATAAACTCTTCCGCCACCTGCATCACTCTGTGATCATATTCGTCAAGAAGCAATAAACGTCTAATAAATTTATCTGAAGAACTTTTAGCCATTATCAATGGATTAGGTCCGGCTATCAAAAAG
>CAWWAV010000111.1:0-4409 GCA_963934935.1 uncultured Anaerolineales bacterium | reverse complement strand
AAAAATTAATCAATCGTTGTGCTATTGTCTGACCTGCATTCAGAACACACGAGTTGCAAATTGTCTATCTCATACCTGCCTCCTCTAGAGGACGGTATTATTTGGTTGATTTCTAATGTTGCTTCTTCGGCAGCGGACTTGCCACAAGATTGGCATCGGTGTTGTCCTTGTTGGGTGACCTGTTTCTTGACAGAGATTTGCCTTAGATTATTCCACCAGTCAAAAATGTGTGTCATTAACCTACTATACACCGACTGCTAGTTAGTCGGCAAGGATGATGGGAAGCAACACTCAGTAGATAGTGCTTTGAATGTGACCAAGTATTTGTTCGGATTACAGACTGTTATAAGTAATCTGTCATGGAAGTAGGGTGCTAAAAGTATAATATGTGCTTGAGGATGATGCATTTAAGGAATGAAGTTGATATAAGAATGCATGATGAGGATAGCGGCGAAGAGCACGAGTAGTTCGGGAAGTGTAAACAAGGAGTTGTATGATTGCGCAAAAGAGTGCAAACGTGATGAGTTCGATAGGGATGACGACCTTGATTGTAACCAACTATGCGTTACGCTTATTCAATCATAGTTTATCTTGGTAATGACATACTTATATGTTGTAGTATTAGCCGCTGTCATATTCGTAGTTGAACTTCTGTTTAAATTCGTTGTGAGAAGAGGTTTCATCACTGATGGTTGGGTCATGCAATTGCTGTTTAGAGTTGTAGTGGGGGGTGCATTACTATGGGCTTTAGGTGAGCGTTTTACGGCATGAATGCTGTGGGGATTATATTTGTCTGTTGTAGATCTTGAAATTTGTTTCTCATTCTACTTTGGGAATATGTATCAAAAGAAAGCAAATATTATGTTAAAGATGTTGATGAACATCTGTATCCTTGACAAAGAATCCTAGGGCCTACATCGTCCACAGTCGCTATACTTAGTCTAATATTACTACCTATCTTATCCAATCGGCCAACAATGTTTTTGTGTTGTTTCTTGGTTTTTGAGTGGTGAGTAGACGTTTGCGGCTAGGACGTGGAGGCTCAGCCCAAGTGTACGGATTATTACAATGTACTAGTTCGTGCAGTGTTAGAGGCTTTCGGTCTTGCGCTTGTTTCTTTATTTGAAATAGTGCCATGCCATACCTCCCTATGTAATGATGTTGAGTTGATCTAAATTGGGGCTCTATTGTGTAGTCTATCTACACTACTGACAAGAGTGACCGGATACAGTTCCAACAAGCTTTTCCATAGCATACATGTTATGGGTTGTTCTGTTTCTAATATATTCATCATATTGTGAAGGTAGCAAGAATTGCGCCATTTCTAAAAGCAAAACCCGCTTCGAGTAGAAGCGGGTCTATATCTGTCAGTATACTAGGGCGAAATATGGATAGAGTAACCAGAATTTAAAGGTCAGGTCCGTACTGGTCACGTATCAGAGAAATAAGGCCAATTTCTTCTAATTTGTCCGTAGGAGCTTTGAAGGTGACCTGTACTACTCCAGGGTGTCTCCCTATCTCAATTGCGCCTGTTATGGTCGCACGGTTCATGACCTCTGGGACCGTCATATCAAGCAACTTAGCGGCACGTGCAAGACCATTCTCAGTAGCAGCGTTTAGATCAGGTCCGGTACCGACAACCGATATCGGAGCGGATTGCTCTAGTCCATCAAGGGACCATTCTGATGCGACAGCATTAGCAGTTTCTTGTTCCTGTTGAGTCAAAGGGCGGGCAAGGTAAGGTAGGTCCTCTGCTACTGGCAAGATTATTGGTCCATCTATTGTCATTCCTTTTAACACGTGGACTTGGAGGTTGACTGTTCCAGAAACATCACAGGTATGTCCAGCAATTTCACCATCTCCTTGCAATGCATGCATGTCGCCCAGGTAGACACCACCACCAGGTACTTTTACTGGACAGATGAGGATTGAACCAGCTCTAACAGCATCAATATCCATATGTCCATCTGTACGATGCTGCAGGTCATCAGCTTCGAGACCATAGGCATGTGGTGCACCAACCAGGAATGTGCCAAAATCACCTGCATTGTGCGAGTCAGGCATGGCAATCGCAGGTGTTGTACCGAGTTGTCCCATGAAGGGACGTAGTCTTGCTACAACTCCCACGAGATCGCTAGGACAAAATGTCAGAATAGGATTCTGGACAGAGTTCTCCGGTAATGAAGCGAAATGCGCAGCATTTGCACCAATCTCACGAGCGGCGTTTTCATTGAGAGTGACACCGACTTCACGGTTGTTATCAAAATATATTGTGTAGCCATTAGTGAATTTGAATGGTGTTACATCCTCACCACATTCGGCACACCTAACCGAGTCTTGACCTATACCATCTAACCGGGTCTCTGGCCAGACGACATCACATTTAGGACACCTTCCGGCAACATAAGGGTCGCCGTGGAATCGGTCATCCATCCATTGATCATTGCCAGATGATGTGGCTAGGGAGGTAATCGTAATTTCTTTGATTCGGATCGCAATTGCATCACCTACCTCTGCTCCGTGCACAAATACCGGCTTGGTTACCTCATGTCCGCCGCGAATTGATGGGGTAATCATAGGCCCCCAGCATCCGGGTGCAGTATTAGAAACAATATGACCACCGTCACGTACCGGTCCCAGCATAGGCTTTTCTGGATCCAGAACTCCATCTACATATTCGTCAACGTATATGGTTTCATGACCGTTAGTCTCTATTAATTCTTGTGCTGGTTTAGTTGTCACACTTTGTGCAGATGCCATGGGTTTTTCCTCCTTTTTACTGTGTCCAATGTAGGTGCGATTCGTTAACCGCCTGCAACAGGGGATAGAAAAGCGACGCTGTCATCAGAGGTGGCCGTGTAGTCTTTGTCGACCATATCGCCATTAACAAATACGATTGCGGTCTCCAAAGGAGTCTGAAGAGCAGGGTGAAGACGGACTAATTCTTTGACCACTTCAGGCATAGTAGCACCATTAGGCACATTGATAGTGAGTCTTGACTGTCCTACACCCGTTATCATAGATGACCCTAATCTAACGTGTATAGAGCTCGTTTCACCCATTAGTAGATTTTAGCACAGCGGACATTTGAGGAACAGGAGTAGAAGGGTAAGTTAGTTGCTTGCTTGAATACATAGTAGAGTTTGGCAATGCTTGCCATTGTGTTTTAGCTCTTGCCTTGAACAAGTCTGATATGTTACAATGATTTCAGCATTCACCAAAATGTTGTGAGATTATCCCGAGTCGCCACTTGGGATTTTCTTTTTAACATCTATTTCGTTCATTTGATAGATTCGTCCGGTTACCTCCCTAAAAGAAGTCATCAAGACTGCTGAAGCCCTGCGATCTTAAAAAGTTGGGCGTGGATATGTCTGATAATGTGCAAATTGGAGGGGATTATAGCTAGAAATCTATCTATCGATTATTAGCTTGTCTGGTAATCCGTTCATATCGACTGTGGCTTGATATTCCAGTTGACTGAGATAGTTAACCCTATTACTAGACTTTGGTACTACATGTTCTCCGTGCCTCTTGCGCAATGTTGACAATCTGTTTTTAACTACATCTTTCGATGCATAGGCATACTTTTTTGCTAGTTCCCGCATGCTATGACCAAAAACCCAATCATGTATTAATCTCTTGGTTTTAGCGTCTGCATCAATCTTGTCCCAAGGCTTTTTCTCGTATTCATATGGATGGAATATGCCTACCTTATGGTCTGCATCTACCTTTAGCTTTGCAGTTATTACGGCGTCTCTAAGCACCAGCATTAACTCCTTATTTTCATAATGCACTGGTACTATCCCATATGCAAGAGCTACACTTCTTGTATCTACTTGTCGATATGTAAGTGTGCCTATATGTAATTCCTCTCGTAGCTCGTCAACATATATTGTCCAGTGGTAAACGTCATCAATATGTTGTCGTTCAAATACAATCAACTGATTCATTAGCAATCCAGCAGTAATAGAGGAATCAATTGCTTCGTCATCTAGTTCTGCCCATCCCATCCTACTGCTTGTATAGAATTCAGCAGCCGTACTAGGCACTAGTTGTTCAATCTTAGAATGACTTGGTGCTTTCTGTTTCTTTCCCATAATCCAAACTAACCATACTATAAACTGGGGTAGTGTTGCAAGCTGATTTGAAGTACTAAGACTACATCACAGCACTTATTGCGGTTTTTGTTTTGCCATTAGTAATACAAAGGCAGCATTAGTATTTTCAGGAATCGACAGACCAAAAATTTCCTGTTAGATTAATGCTGTCAAAGATAGTTTTGATAGTTGATGCTGATTTAGCATGCCAATTAATTTGCATCCTATCGGCGTACCATAATTTAGACAGCCGCCAACAAGTTTCAACAGATATGGTCTCGCCTTTAGGGATTCCATTGATTGCACATGCTC
>CAWWAV010000110.1:0-4472 GCA_963934935.1 uncultured Anaerolineales bacterium | reverse complement strand
TTTATGTTTAACAGGTCAACGTGTCATACTATCAATTTAGTAATTATTTATTTGCAATTCTTTCTTGGCAACTCCTGCCACAAGCGATGACTAAAACCCCAGACTTCTGAGGAAAACTACTAGGTCGGCAGATATATGATTTTATTCGGGCCTATCTGATGCATCGCCGGTGAACACAGTATATTGACCTTAACCGACTGTGGACTAATATACAATATCTCAACAAGGTATGTCAAGTTTTTTGTTTTTATTCCATGTTGCAGAGGATAATTTTATAGTGGTCTACGTCGCGCGAAGCGATGAAATCTTTGTTCAAATGAAAAGTTTGGTTATGATTTAGTATCATTTTGGAAAATATTGTTAGCGGCTGTCAAAAGAGTTTTTATGCGTTCAGGCATATACCCTTTGTCAACTAAATAATGCTCAAGAAGCTCTTCCGCGGATAGTGTCTCAGCAGCCACCCCACCGATTCGCGTCCTAGATTCGTGCTCAACATCCTTGTTTATAGAATAACTATGTGCATCGGACAAAGCTGCAACGATATCATTGTCTCTTAGCAACTGCACATTTTGCGACTTGATATTTATCATAAGACGAATCACTACGCCCTTAATATCATGTGCTGATATGGAACTTAGAATAGCAGTGGTAGGTTCTTCGTGATCACGCACATCTACTCGAATGGTCAAAAACGGACGGGCATCAACTTGTACAAACTTCCATACGGTTTTTTCACGCTCAAGCTCTACCCAACAAAATCCTTTAGAATCTTTTTCCTCTCCAAAATCTATTCTCTCCAAACTCCCTGAATAGACAATCCCTGGATATGAACCTGAGTTAACATCCTGATGTTTGTGAATATGTCCTAGAGCTACATAATCCCACACTTGATCGTTAAGAACCGATTTACTTATAGACACGTCCTTACCGAGCATGACAATACGCTCTGATCCGAGTTTGGCCTCAGATACTGACAAGTGACTACTTAGCACACGAGGCATATCATATTCTATAGCTTTACTCGCCAAATCCTTAATAATAGTAACTACAGCGGTCTGGAGTGCCAAATCCAGATCATGCAATGATTTTCCTTGATGTTGATCCTTAGCAAGCAACCTGTTACGCATAGGATACGGCATCCAAGCTAGGAACACAGGTCCACTCCTAGTGTCCACTACCTCACCTGTAGGCTCATTCCCAACGATAACATTGGGAACATCAAGAGCCTTAAAAATGTCAACACTGCTTGCCTTAGAAGCCATGCCCGGCAGGTCATGATTACCTACCAATACCAGCAATGGCATATGATCAGCTAGACGTTTAAGGCGAGTTGCAAATTCGCGCTGCTGTGTTGGATTTGGATCTCTCGTTTTGAATGCATCACCAGCAAATATTGCAATATCTGCTTTATTATTTATTCCGTAGTCAATTACCTCATCCATACGGTCTAGAAAATCGCGAACTCGTGTGGAAGTGCCACTCTCCAAGTCGAGACGACCATAATTCTCCATACCCACATGCACATCTGCGAAATGGAGCAAACGAATAGGATTACTCATAATTGCTTCCAGAACTTAGACAAATTATTCTGATAATCCCTCATCATCTCTACCGAAACCCCATTTTCCCGAAATCAAATATAGCGGTCGCCGCCTCACTTCGTTATATATGCGTCCTAGATATTCACCTATAATACCCAAACATATTAGTTGGACTCCACCTAATAACAATACGCTAACCAGTGTTGTCGCCTGACCAAAAAACTCCCTATTTCCAGAAAAACGTAGCGCTATGATTGCTGGGATACCAAGCAATGCAACCCCAGCAAAGAAAAAACCCAATGTCATCGCAAGCTGCATGGGAACATGAGAAAAACTAGTGATACCATCAGTGGCGAAACGAAGCATACGACTAAGGGGATATTTACTGCGACCGGCAAATCGCTCATCACGTACATATACCACTTCATCCCGTTTGAATCCTACCCACACTGAAAGGCCCCGCATAAACCGATGTTGTTCTCTAACTTTTCGCAGTGCTTGCACCACCTTACGATCCATCAGTCTAAAATCACCACTATCCTTTGGTATATGTAAATCTGTCAGCCTGTCAATTAATCGATAGAAAAAAGATGCGGTGGCACGCTTGAACCAGCTCTCTCCTCTGCGTGCCGAACGTACCGCCAAAACCAACTCAGCACCTGCTTTCCATTTGGAGACTAACTCATGAATCACCTCAGGGGGATCTTGCAAATCAGAGTCTATAACTATAACGGCGTCACCCTTTGCGTAGTCTATGCCAGCTGTGATAGCAACCTGATGACCAAAATTACGGGAAAAACTAAGAATTCTCACAAATGACCCTTGAGCCTGGAGTTCTTGCATAAGTGCTAAAGAATTATCAGTGCTGCCATCATCTATCAACAACAGTTCGGCTGCACTATCCAGTTCTTGAACAACTGCGAATATACGCCTGTAAAATTCAGGTAATGTTTCTTCTTCGTTAAATACAGGCGCTACGATAGAGTATTTTGGATCATTCTGAGACACGATAATTTAGTATAACCGAAAATCTCGCATATTGCTGATTTGCGCTACTGCAATATGTTGATAATATCCTTATATACCTCTAATGTTTCTCAAACATCTATCCCTTAACATATAGAGTGTTATCACACAGAACATACTGTGATTGCTATAAGCCTGTATGGAGGAATTGAAATGTCGAAGATTATTGGAATTGATTTAGGTACTACCAACTCTGTCATAGCGGTAATGGAAGGAGGTGACCCTGCAGTGATAAGCACTAGTGAGGGAACTAGGACCATGCCGTCAGTAGTAGCATTCAACAAAAACGGTGAGCGACTGGTGGGTCAAACTGCAAAACGACAATCAGTAACAAACCCACAGAATACAATATATTCAATCAAACGACTTATGGGTCTCAGAGCCGACCAAGTGACTACAGAGAGCGGCATGGTACCCTATGAAATCGTTGCTGGATCCAAAGAAGATGCTAGAGTAAAAATACCTCAAACAGACAAAACATATACTCCTCAAGAAATATCTGGGATGATTCTCGCAAAATTAAAATCCGATGCTGAAAGCTATTTAGGTACTCCTGTTACACAAGCTGTAATCACCGTACCTGCATATTTTAGCGATAGTCAAAGACAAGCCACTAAAGATGCCGGAAAAATAGCTGGATTGGAAGTAATGCGCATTATCAACGAACCTACGGCTGCTGCTCTGGCCTATGGTCTAGAATCAAATGCTAATGAGAAAATTCTTGTATTTGATCTTGGTGGAGGCACCTTTGATGTATCAATTCTAGAAGTAGCAGAAGGTGTGGTTGAAGTGGAATCAACTAATGGGGATACACATTTAGGTGGTGACGACTGGGACCAAGCTATCCTGGATTGGGCAGCAGATGAGTTCAAAAAAGATCAGGGTATCGACTTACGCAACGATCGCCAAGCATTACAAAGATTAAGAGAAGCAGCAGAAAAAGCTAAGATTGAACTTAGCTCTATGAAACAAACTGAAATAAATTTACCGTTCATCACAGCAGATGCTGAAGGACCTAAACATCTACAGATAAACTTGGGACGTAGTGAATTCGAACAACTCACTCAGGGATTAGTACAACGGTTGCGTGGGCCATTTGAAAGTGCACTTAAGGATGCTGGCGCATCGGCATCAGATATAGATCAAGTAGTACTTGTGGGTGGTTCAACACGAATGCCCATGGTACAAGACCTGGTTGAGCAACTAACTGGGAAGTCGCCACACAAAGGTGTAAACCCGGACGAAGTGGTTGCAATAGGAGCAGCTATCCAAGGAGGAGTACTAGGTGGGGAAGTCAAAGATGTTCTACTGCTAGACGTCACACCATTAACTCTTGGATTGGAAACGTTAGGAGAAGTAATGACTCCCCTGATTGAACGTAATACTACCGTACCAGTCAAGAAGACCGAAGTGTTCTCTACTGCTGCTGACAATCAAACAGCTGTAGATATACATGTATTACAAGGCGAAAGATCAATGGCTTCAGACAACATGAGCCTAGGAAGATTTCGTCTAGAGGGAATTCCAGCAGCTCCAAGAGGTATGCCACAAATTGAAGTAAATTATGATATTGACGCAAACGGAATTCTCAGTGTAACAGCGCAGGATAAAGCCACTGGTGCTAAGCAACAAATAACAATCACAGCTAGCACAAATCTTGATGACTCAGAAATAGAAAATATGGTCAACAATGCCCGTCAAAATGAGTCTGAGGACCGCAAACGGAAAGAATTGGTTGAAGCTCGTAACGAGGCCGATAGTGTAGCTTATACTACTGAAAAGGTATTAGAAGAATTAGGAGAAAACCTAGATACTGACGAACGAAATTCAATTGAAACACAAATTCAAGAACTTCGTGAGAGCATGCAGGATGAGGATGTAGCAAAAATACAAGATTTGACACAG
>CAWWAV010000109.1:0-4498 GCA_963934935.1 uncultured Anaerolineales bacterium | reverse complement strand
TTGACAGATTAAGTGCTGGACGTAATGAAGATACACAAGATGGCAAATTACGTTTGTCTCCATCTACAGAACTGACACTGAAACATGCAGTAAGTGAAGCACAAAAATTAGGGCATGACTATATTGGAACTGAACATATTTTGCTTAGTCTAGTACGTGACGAGAAAGGAATTGTAATAGAAGTGCTGAAAAAGCTAGGTATTTCACCTGAACAAGTACGTAGGCATACTAGACGTATTTTGAAAGAAATTCCACCTGAAGAAGAAAATATATCCACAGAAGTAAACATCCGTAAATCACGTAAAAAGCAGAATAAGAAAAAGAAAACACCTCTTTCTGACCAACTTGCTACGGACCTTACAAAGTTGGCGGAATCTAACAAACTAGACCCAGTAATTGGAAGACACTCCGAAGTAGAACGGTTAATACAAATATTGGCTAGAAGAACAAAGAATAACCCAGCACTAATAGGAGAGCCTGGAGTAGGAAAAACCGCTATAGTGGAAGGATTGGCTCAGCGTATCATATCAGGTGAAGTGCCGGAATTACTGTTCTCCAAACGTGTTTTACAACTAGATGTCGGATCAATTGTAGCTGGTACTATGTATCGCGGTCAATTTGAAGAACGAATGAAACGTATTATTGCCGAGATAAAACAATCCGGAGCCATTCTTTTCATTGACGAAGCACATATGCTTGTTGGAGCTGGATCAGCAGGCTCATCAGTAGATGCCGCAAATATACTTAAACCAGCACTATCTCGTGGTGAACTACAAGTGATTGGGGCAACCACGCTAGACGAGTACCGTAAACACATTGAAGGTGATGCTGCTCTTGAGAGACGATTCCAGCCTGTACACGTTGATGAACCCACTGTTTATGAAACAATAGAAATTCTCCATGGAATAAAGGATCGTTATGAACAACATCACCGTGTCAATATCACAGATAAAGCTATAGACGCTGCTGCCAACCTGTCTGTACGATATGTAGCAGACCGGTTTCTACCTGATAAAGCAATAGACTTGATTGATGAATCATCTTCTAGAGTACGTATGTACAAGAGTCCAGAAGCATTGCAACTCAAGGAAATGGTTGTCAACTTAAAGTCGGTTCGTGAAAATCATGCTTTAGCAATTGAAGAGTCCCGTCATGATGATGCCAACGAGTTATTAGACCGTGAAGAAGAGCTAGAACGACAGCTTGAAAAATTAAGAGCTGGTTGGGATCGAGCTACAGGCCCTCAGGTAAAAGAAGAAGATATAGCCGAAGTGGTTTCAATGTGGACAAAGATACCTGTAAGTCAAATTACTGAAGCTGAAACAGAACGTCTTCTGCATATGGAAGATGCTTTACACAAACGTATTATTGGCCAAAATGAGGCTATTGAATCAATATCACGTGCGATAAGACGAGCCCGAGCAGGTTTAAAGGACCCACGCAGACCAATTGGTTCTTTTGTGTTTCTAGGTCCAACAGGAGTGGGGAAAACAGAGTTGACGAAAGCAATGGCTGAGTTCTTGTTTGGGAATGAAGAAGCACTTGTTCAGCTAGACATGTCTGAATTTATGGAACGACATACTGTCAGCAGACTTATTGGTTCACCTCCAGGTTACGTAGGATATGAAGATGCAGGACAATTGACTGAAGCTATTCGTCGTCGCCCATACTCTATTGTGGTATTTGATGAAGTAGAAAAAGCACATCCGGAAGCACATAATTTGCTGCTGCAAATAATGGAAGAAGGACATCTGTCTGATTCGAAAGGGAAAAAAGTCGATTTCAGAAATGCACTAATCATAATGACTTCGAATATTGGAGCAGAATTAATTCGTAAGCAAACGGATTTTGGTTTTCAGGGATCAATTGAACCAAATGAAAAAGCCGACCAAGCCTATCAAGATATGCAGAAGAATCTCACTGAGGCATTGCATGATATCTTTAGGCCAGAATTTATAAACAGAGTGGACGAAACGATTGTATTCAGATCATTAACCAAACAAGAGATAAATGCAATAGTGGACCTGGAGTTAGACAAACTAAGACTTCGTCTAATTTCTCGTAATCTGGATTTGAATATTAGCGACCCTGCAAAATTATTCCTGTCAGATAAAGGTTATGACCCTGAATATGGCGCTCGTCCACTGAGACGAGTCATCCAACGACACGTAGAGGACCCTCTCTCTGACATGCTTCTTGCATCTCCAGTGAAAGCTGGACTTGTTATTATTGATCTTAATACTGACAAAGATGAAATCAAGATTGATATAGATGAAAAAGAAGTAACAGCTGTGGAAAACACGGATACAACCGTGGAACCACAAGAACAGATTGATGTAGTTACTACATAAGTAAGAATATCATTCGAATTCAATAGATTTTTCCGACAAAACGGATAATTTGTTTTTACATCAAAGCATATTCTTGCTGCCGTTTATTTTGAGATATAATCTCCAAACTCACTTTTTTGCACAGGCTTAATATGGCTAAAAAACATATTCGATACAAGTGTCAACAGTGCGGCCGAACAACTCATCGTGAGATGGGAAAGTGTCCACAATGTGGTCAATGGAATACTATGATTGCAGAAATGGCAACTGAGAAAACCAGCAATATTAATAAAAGTATTGTCAGCAGCAATTTGCCATCCAGTAAACCTAGACCAATAAATGAGATTGAAACAACCACTACAGATAGACTTGCTTTACCTAATGATGAATTTGCCAGAGTATTAGGTGGAGGAATTGTACCTGGCTCAATAGTATTAATTGGTGGAGATCCAGGTATTGGCAAAAGTACTCTAATGTTGCAGATTGCAACTTCTATGGCTAAAACCAATTTGCCAGTGCTCTATGTGTCCGGGGAAGAATCTGCTCACCAAGTGAAGATGAGGGCTACTCGCTTGGAAGACTGGTCACAATCTAACACTGATCATCTTTATCTGTTGACTGAAACTAACCTAGAAAAAATTATAGGGCACATACTTAACACCAAAGCACAATTGGTCATAATTGATTCTATTCAGACAATAACCAGTGACGATTTGGACTCATCACCCGGGTCTATTACGCAGGTAAGTAACTGTACTACTCTACTAACTCAGCTGGCCAAAATGTCTGATGTCGCCATATTCTTAGTCGGACATGTGACTAAAGAAGGATCAATTGCGGGACCTCGCGTTTTAGAACACACTGTAGACACAGTACTGTATCTTGAGGGAGATTTGCACCAAAACTATAGGTTGCTCCGCGGGGTTAAGAATAGATTTGGTCCAACCTCGGAGGTCGGCATTTTTGAAATGAAGAGTTCTGGAATGATAGAGGTTAAAAATCCTTCAGAAACATTCTTGTCCGAAAGACAGGCGAATGTACCAGGTTCTGCCATTACGGTTACAATGGAAGGTACAAGACCATTACTAGTAGAAGTTCAAGCATTGGCCAGCACTTCTACGTTTGGTAAACCTAGACGCACCCCTAATGGAGTGGACTTCAATAGGCTACTTTTGGTAACAGCAGTCTTAACCAGACGCCTTAATTTCCGACTCGCTGATCAAGATGTCTTCGTGAACATAGTAGGTGGACTACAAATCCAAGAACCAGCAGCAGATCTAGCAATAGCTGGCGCGATTGCTTCATCAGTCAAAGATCAACCCCTCATTTCCGACACAGTACTTATTGGAGAAATTGGTCTTTCTGGTGAGCTACGAGCATCTAGACAAATGGCTTCACGTCTAAACGAAGCTGCCAACTTAGGCTTTAAAAGTGCAATAATTCCAAGCTCATCATCACAGACAGAACAATTGCCAAGTAATATACAAATCATTAGTGCTCCAACATTAGCAGAAGCATTAGAATCAGCGCTAAAACACCAATGAAATGTTCTCTACTTTGACTTTCAGATGACCATGTGTTAAGATAGTCGCACAATTATATTTACATATTTATTAGTAGGAAAAACATTCTGGCCTAATTTTTGCTTTATATCAGTACATATTTGAGTAGAAGCGGTATGCGTTAACACTTGTGTTAGTGTCAAAGGTCAACAACACTTAATCTGTGCTGGCATAATAAGCAAGTAATTATCCTTGAGTGAGTACCCGGCCAGGTGACTCACTCGATTACTTTAACTAGGAGCCATATTGCGAGCAGATGCTCTTTCCCGTTTGATCGGTCTGATAGGTTTTGCAATAGGTGGATTTTATCTGGAAGAACGATCACCATTGCTTGTCCGCGAACTAATCTCAGCTGACATACGTCTTTGGATGTTTCCAACGACCGGAGCTATTATAGGGTTGTTGCTAGGACCATACATTAGCACTCATCCTGCACGTGCCATACGCAAGCTACTTAGTCAGGCATCCACTCATGTACTGATTATTGGTCTAGTAGGATTAGTAATAGGTTTGATGGCTGCAGCTTTGTTGGCCTGGCCGCTTTCAACCCTACCATCACCTTTTAGTCAATTATTACCATCTGCATGTGCATTGTTGTTTAGTTGG
>CAWWAV010000108.1:0-4522 GCA_963934935.1 uncultured Anaerolineales bacterium | reverse complement strand
AATTTACGCGCTATTTACGCGCTAATTTAGGGCAACGTGAAAATAACTAGAGAAAAGAATCAAAAAACTGCGTGTTCTTAGTCAGTGCGAGCCAATTTGCCCACCATAAACCATGGTCCAGCCCAGTTAATTTCAACATCAACAAGATTGCCCGCCCACTCGCGATCATCCTCAAAAAACACGAGTTTATTGGTCCGAGTACGGCCACGCCACCTGTCCCGCTGATACCCTTCCACCAATATTTCCACTTTTTTTCCTAGTAATTGACGGTTGATGTCAGAAAGAACTGAGGCCTGTATTTCATCTAATATTTTGCGACGACGCTCTTTTTCCTTGGCAGGTACATCATCTTCCATACGTCTGGCAGAGACAGTACCAGGACGAGGTGAGTATTTAGCTATATGTACCTTATCAAATTTGTGTTGCAATAACAAATCACAAGTGGCTTGAAACTGCGATTCGGACTCGCCGGGAAAACCTACAATCACATCGCACGAAATAGAACCATTGGGCATAAACATTCGTATACGCTCAATTAAATCACTGTATTGTTCCACTGTATATCCACGCCGCATGTTTTCTAACACTTCGTTGCTGCCAGATTGAACTGGAACCTCAATATGGTCACATATTTTTGGCATTTCAGCAACGGTTCTAAGTAGCTCATCATCAAGATAATTAGGGTGTGAGGTCAAAAAACGTATACGTTCCAACCCTGGAGTTTCATGTACTCTCTCGAGTAACATAGCTAGGTTATAGTGGTCCGGTAAGTCGTATCCATATCGATCTACTATCTGTCCTAACAAAGTAATTTCCTTTACGCCTTGCTCTGCTAAGGATCTACACTCAGCAACAATTTGATCAACTGGTCTTGATCTCTCGATTCCTCGACGAAAAGGAATAATGCAAAATGTACAAGCATGGGAGCATCCATAGACAACTGGCACATAACTAATAAAGGTAGTGCCACAATCGGCGGCTGGTAGAATGAGTTCCCCGTCCTGTAAGGCATGGCGTCTACTGACAACATCTGTCTCGGACTTTTGTATATACTGTTGTTGTTCAACAAGATTTAGCAATGGTTCAGGATCTGAAGGGGGCAAAAATACATCTATATCGGGAAAAGTGTTTGCAATTTTTTTGTTGCCCTTCACACCAACCAAACAACCCATTAAACCCACTGTAAGATCAGGTCTTGTATCCCTTTTTAGTGCACCTACACGATGCAACCAGCCGTAGGCCCTATCCTCAGCACTTTGCCTCACCACGCAGGTATTAAGAACAGCTATGTCTGCTTCAGCAATATTTTCTGTGCTCGTGGCACCAAGTTCTTCCAATCCAGAAGCCAGCCTTAAGCTGTCAGCAATGTTCATCTGGCATCCTAATGTATGTATGTGATATTTCATAGTTTCTCTATTTATACAACACTTTTTATATGACTGTACTCTTCTACCTAACAAACAATGAGCCGCCCCACAATAAGTATCTCTTGCAAATCAAACACAAATTCGCCGTCAATATTCCTTGGGTTTAGATATATGAGGGCTGCTTCTGGAGCCTGAAGCAGCATCACTTTGAGCTGTATCCGTCTGAGTGCCGAAATTGATTTTCGGTCACAATATGCACGAAAATTGAGTGTTTTCCTGTATTGTTGGAAGTATTCAACTTTCAATCCTGCTTCATAGAAGAAGTTCTTCCAATCGGAAAGAGCATACGAATTGTTGTGACTAATATCACGCAGTCTTTCAAACGCATTGATATGCCTCGCAGCTAACGGACTTGCAGGAGCACAGCTATCTATTATTCCAACTGCTGCGCCGGGCTTACTAACACGTACCACCTCTTCCACGAATCCTACAACGTTGGTGAAATGATGAGCCGCAATCCGACAAGTAACCAAATCAAAAGTATGTTTTGGGAACGGAAGCATATGAGCATCATGCTGACAACAACAAATATTAGTAATGTTTGCATCTGTCATAAATTCGCGCGCAGCTTTTAACATCGGGGCCGTCACATCACCAGCCACTACATGGTCTGAAAACGAACAAAGCCTTATTGCTGTATGCCCTCCACCAGTGGCAACATCAAGTGCTCGGTTAATTTCCGGTGCCTGCAACAGTTCAATCATTTTGTCCAAACTTTCTCCTGTTGCAAAACAAGAGCTTTCTACATATTTCTCAGGATGATCACCAAACTCGTTTTGTATGTTTGTAAGATTCATAGATTTATGTCTGTAAATGGGTCCCCCTAGTATAAAGCATAATTGGCTACAATTTAGGGTACAATATATTTAGGTTTATATTAAATACGGATAACCGGAAAGAAAACATGAGCGACAAGACTGGCCTGTCTTTGAACGAAAAATCAGTATCTAGAACATGGCGTATAGGACTGTCTATAGTGTTAGTTGTTGGTTTGATAGGAGGAGCAGCGTACGCTTGGCAACAATTTTCCCCTGACAGTTTAGTTGCACTAAGTCTTTTTGCTACGCCTACAATGACCGCTGTCTTTACCAACACACCTGTACAGCCAACCTCTACACTTTTTGTTCCAACAGAAACCAGCACTATTACTCCTACCTCTACCCGAAGCGGTGCTATTAGTTATGTTATTAAGGAGGGAGACACACTATATTTTGTGGCTGAAGAATATGAAATCGATATACAGGATCTAATTTCATTCAACACAAACCAAGGAGTAGACCTGACTTCTTTCCTACAGGTTGGTCAAGAGATACTAGTACCACCTCCAGATTATCAAGCACCTACACTTACACCAATACCGGATGAGTTAATTCCTGGCTCGATAATTGAGCACGCAATCCGCCCAGGGGACATCTTGCAATTGCTTGCAGAAGAGTTCAACACAACTCTTGATGCAATACTTGAAGAAAATGAGGAGCTTGCAGAGAATCCCAACATTTTAAGTGTTGGCCAAATAGTACGTATACCTGTCGATATAATAGCATTGACACCAGCTACTCCAACCCGACAACCTTCCGTGACTCCAACCCCCAAACCTTCTGCTACTTCTACTCCTTCCGATTAGGAAATTTATCTAAAGCAGATTGTATCTCTATCAGCACATCAGCATCAGTCTCGTTGTCTTGGGCATCACTAAGCAACTTCACAATCCTTGCGTCATCAATCTGTCCAAGAGCCCATGCAGAATGGGCTCTAATTATCGGGTCTGAATCCCCAGTGAGTGCGGTTGTGAGAGTGTGTATTGATTTATTATCAACACGATTACCAAGCACCACACTAGCATTTCGAAGCAAACCGCTTCGTTTAGTTCGTTTAACTGGGCTTCCACTGAATTTCTTACTAAACTCCACTTGATCCATGTCTAGTAAGTTGTGTGGACTCAAGTGAGGTAAGGGATCTCTGGGAGCGAAATCAACGTCATGTTCGACTTTTGCGAACCTGTTGTTCCAAGGACACACATCTTGACATATATCACAACCAAAAACCCAGTTATCCAAACCGACTCTCTTATTAACAGGAATGGCACCTCTATGTTCAATAGTTAGATAAGAAATACATCTATTGCTATCAATTCGTCGAGGTTCCGACATGATAGCATCGGTTGGACACGCGTCAATACAAAATGTGCAGCTACCACACCTGTCATCAACGTAAGGGTCATCAGGAGGCAGCCAAATATCCAGCATAGCTTCTGCCAACAATGTCCATGAACCAACATCATGATTTATCAGCATTGTGTTCTTACCTATCCATCCTAATCCAGCCCTTTGTGCCAATTCACGTTCTAGCAATGGTCCCGTGTCTACATACAACCGGTGTCTCACAGGTTTACCAGTCACGGATTCCACAAAAACCATCAATTGTTGCAAACGATGTTTCATTACTGTATGATAGTCCTTCCCCCAAGCATATCTAGCTACCTTACCAGAAGTAGTATCAGCACCCGGACTTAAAACCTCACCTTGATAGTAGTTAGTAGCTACTACTAAAATAGATTTACACTCCGGAAATATGTCCTTGAGGTTTGCGCGATTATGACGGGCACGCTCATTACCCATATACTCCATACCAGCATGGAGTCCATCTGCCAACCATTTATGATATTCTTCAAGATGAGCAGGAGGCTCTGGTGTTGTAACCCCACACAAACAAAATCCTAAGTCATAAGCATGGGCTTTGATTTTGTCAACATATTGTCGTCCTTGCTTAGCGTTCAAGATGCCAACAACCCTCTCAATAATTGGCCTGTATAGCTTTTGGTAACAGCAGCGACTTCTTCTGGTGTCCCATAAGCTATGATATGACCACCATCAATACCACCCTCCGGGCCCAAATCAATAATATGATCGGCCACTTTTATTATGTCAGGATGATGTTCAATTATCACCACTGTATTACCTTTGTCGGCAAAGTTACCTAATACACCTATAAGTCGTTCTACATCAGATGCATGTAGTCCAACTGAAGGTTCGTCAAGCACGTACAATGTGCGCCCTGTGTAACGTCTTGACAGCTCCTTACTAAGCTTCACACGC
>CAWWAV010000107.1:0-4526 GCA_963934935.1 uncultured Anaerolineales bacterium | reverse complement strand
GGTTGGAGCTGGCGGTATAGGTTTTGAACTCATTACCAGCATCCGACTGTTCAAGAGTCAAGAGGTGCTGACAACCCTCATAGTGATGATGCTTATGGTGGTCGCTGTTGATAGAATTAGTGCCTATGTACGCAACCGGATTGTTCAAGTGGAAGTGATTGAATGAGAGCCGTAATTGTTGCTACGGGTCAGGCGCCACGGCTTTTGCCTCTCAGCAAAGATACACCGGCCTGTATGCTTGAGGTTGGTGGCAGATCTATCTTGGCCCGTCAGGTTGAGTGCTTACGATCAGCTGGGGTGGATGATATTATGATTGTGGTTGGTCCTCACCATGAGCAGGTAGAGGGATTTGCTAGAGGCCAGCGTATTGAAGTATGTTACAACCCGTTCTACCTTTATTCCCATGTTGCACTCTCGTTGTGGATGATCAAGCGCGACTTGGTAGAGCCGTTTCTATTCTTATACAGTGACATACTAGTTGGAGAAGGTGTTGTCGAGGGGTTACTTGAGCAAACAGGGGAAGTTTGTCTGGCAGTTAAGCAGGGAAGTGTGGACGAGGAAGCGGAGAAGACGGTGGTGGAAAATGGTTTGGTTCGCCAGATTGGTAAGGAGTCCGTGCGTGTCTACCAAGCCTATGGTGAGTTCATTGGTGTCGCTCGTTTCAGCGAAGCTGGCCTTCCCGCCCTTCATGGTGCCCTTGACCAGCTGGCACGGGATAATCTGGAAGCTAGTTTCACACACCTGACCCGAGTCCTGATTGAGCGTGGCACACATGTCTCGGCTTACGAGATAGGGGATGTGCCATGGATTGACATTGATTTTCCAGAAGACCTGCGGATGGCAGACGATATATTTGGACGTATTGACCATTGATGTACATCAGTTGCTAGTATCTCCCAATTTTATCTCAGTGTCACATAGCGAGTCTGACGAGTGTGGTTCATCATCACTTACGATGCGTTGTGCCAGGTTTCTTTCTAGGTGTAAGGACTAATAGATTTGCCACCTATAATGCTCACACCAGGGCATGCAGATATTAATCTACATACGGCTGATATAGTTGATGTAATTGAAATTCTTAAGACTGAGGGAGAGCAAGTTTGGATTGATTAGCAAATGATCGAAAATGATTGAAAGCATATTTTCAAGTATTTTATTGTGCTCGGTGAACATATAGCAAATGTTTGCACAACTGTTACTAATTGGCTTGGTAAACTAGGTTAGTTTTTGTGGTATGGTTTGATTACATGTTAAATAGATTACAGCAAGAAGACGTTTCTAAGATCGAAGAGTATTTTGATCTCTCACCAGGAGAGGAACAACCACTCTCTATTTGGGTGTTTGGTCGTCCAGCAGCTGGTAAAACAACTACATCAGAGTTGCTACTGGATTTGATGCGTGGCATGGGTCATCGTGTGGAACTTGTGGATGGTGATGCAGTAAGGACCCTTTTTGATGGAAACCTTGGTCACTCTATACGAGATAGGTTGACTGCTTTCCATAGATTAATATGGATAAATAGATTACTCCAAAAACAGGGCATTGTCACTATAACGGCAACTGTTGCAGGATCTCGATATTTTCGTAGTATAGCGCGAGCTAATCTGATCAATCCTAGGTTTATTTATCTTGATTGCCCATTTGACGTGGCTGCAGAGCGTGACAAAAAAAACCTTTATAAAAGAGCAATCATAGGCGAGGTAAAGCATTTCTACGGAGTTGATCTTACGTACGAGATACCTTTGGAGTATGAGATGCGGATCGACTCGGCCAGATTGACTCCTGATGAAATTGTAGGTGAGATCATGGATCATCTTAAGAGCACAGGTATACTGGAATGAGATTTAATACTTACGTAAACAATTATGACAAGTAGATGTTTGTGTATGCTAAAGTGCAGCACTATTGCAACGATAGCATTAGTTTTATGGACCAATCCGTAGTGAGAATATCTACCTTTTACTCTGCTTTTCAAGATACCTTACAGTATTTGAATCAATGGTGACAAAATGATTGATGATCTTTCTGCGTTGTGCGTGTCTGCGGATAGTACTATACGCCAAGTTATCGCTTGTATTGAAAAGAATACCGCTAAGATAGCCCTTGTAGTAGATGAAGACACACAGTTGTTGAACACAGTTACAGATGGAGATGTCCGTCGTGCAATGTTGGCTGGAACAGATTTAGATGAGCCGGTCAAATTGTTGCAAGAACGCAAGTTAGCTTCCAGTCAGTATAAACAGGCTGTAACTGCCCCACTTGGTACTGATACTGATGAATTATTACAACTTATGCGTGAACGAGATATACGTCAAGTACCGCTAGTGGATAATCAACAATGTGTTGTAGGTTTAGTCACTTTAAGAGAATTGTTGCCAAATGATACCTTACCGATCCAAGCTGTAGTGATGGCCGGAGGATCTGGCAAGCGACTTCGCCCACTGACTGAACATATGCCTAAACCGATGGTGCCTGTAGGTGGTCGACCGATGCTTGAACGTATCATCGAACAGTTACGCGAATCTGGTATATCAAGGGTCATGGTTACAACACACTATAAAGGCGATCTCATCTCTCAGCATTTTGGTGACGGGACGGGATTCGGTGTGCAAATTAGTTATGTGGAAGAAGAGCAGCCTATGGGTACTGCTGGAGGATTGAGTCAGCTAGAACCATCTGATACACCTTTACTTGTTATAAATGGCGACATATTAACGCGTGTTGATTTTAGGGCAATGTTGGATTTTCATAACGAACACCAGGCTGAAATGAGTGTTGCTGTGAGACAACATGAATTTCAAGTGCCCTATGGCGTAATCGAAACCGATGGAGAATTGATTACAAAAGTTTCAGAGAAACCGACTGTTAATCACTTCATTAATGCTGGCATCTATTTATTGAATCCTAATGTATCTCAACTTATTCCTAACAAGGATTCTTATGACATGACTGAACTTATTGAGCTATTGATTGCTGATGGTCGCAGAGTAATTAGTTTTCCTGTAAGAGAGTACTGGCTCGACATAGGACAACATACTGACCATAACAAAGCTGAGGAAGATTTGGCAAAAGGAAAGGTGTAGTAGTGACCAAAAGTGTTCTTGTTACTGGAGGAGCAGGTTATATTGGATCTGTTGTGTCTCGATACTTGTTACACAAAGGCTATAAGGTCCGAGTCATGGACTCTCTTATACATGGTGGACAGGCGTTACTAGGACTCTATCATGAGAATAAATTCGATTTTGTGTGTGGAGATGTACGAGAAGATACGGATATCACGAATTCTTTAGAGGGTATAGATTGCGTGGTCCATTTAGCTGCTATTGTTGGGGATCCGGCTTGTGCGCGTCAACCTGATATTGCTCGCGCAGTGAACCTTGATGGATCTATGAGGTTGTTTCAAATAGCACAAAATATGGGTGTCAGCAGATTCGTTTTTGCTTCTACATGTAGCAATTATGGGAAGATGACCGACATATCTGATTATGTTAATGAAGATTCCGAACTCAGACCAATATCGCTTTATGCGGAAAACAAAGTGTCGGTAGAAAATATGTTGCTTGATGTTTCTCAGTCAAATAGTATTTCTACAACTGTACTACGTTTGGCCACTGCATTTGGGGTTTCACCAAGGATGCGATTTGATCTTACTGTCAACGAATTTACTATGGAAATAATGGTGAATCAAGCTCTTATGATTTACGGAGAACAGTTTTGGCGACCATATGTCCATGTGCGAGACATTGCACACGCAATTGATTTAGTATTGGGATCGGCAATCGATAGAGTAGGAGGTAAAGTATTTAATGTGGGCGATACAGCACAGAATTATAGAAAGGGTGAAGTGGTTGATTTGATATGTTCTATAGTGAATAACGCTGCTGAAATTGAATATGTGGAAAAAGAAGAAGACCCTCGTGATTATCGAGTATCATTCGAGAGGATAAAAAGTGATCTGGGATTTTCGGCAACGCGCAGTGTCTCAGATGGAATCCATGAGGTTGCAGATATCATCACTCAAGGTGCTATTACTGATTTCAACAATCCGTACTATCGCAATTAATAGGCTAATATGAAAAGTGTATTGACTGGTGACGATTCTATGGTTCCCTATATGGAGGTACCACTCTCTATACCTAATATATGTGGCAATGAATGGAAATATGTTAGAGAGTGTCTTGACACGAACTGGGTTTCCTACGTAGGGTCATATGTTGACAAATTTGAAGACATAGTTGGCGATTATGTCGGCGCGAAGTATGCAGCTGCCACTATGAGTGGGACGGCTGCGCTTCATACAGCGCTGTTAGTAGCAGAAGTAGAACCTGATGATGAAGTTTTGGTTTCTGCGTTGTCGTTTATTGCCCCCGCCAATGCTATTCGATATGTTGGTGCCTATCCTGTTTTTATTGATTCAGAGGCTGATTACTGGCAGATGGATCCTGAAAAAGTCGTAGATTTTCTTGAGACAAAATGTAGGTGGAGTCGTGGAGCGCTCTACAACAAGTCTAGTGGCAGGCGCATTA
>CAWWAV010000106.1:0-4561 GCA_963934935.1 uncultured Anaerolineales bacterium | reverse complement strand
TAATTGGTGGAATTATCATACCCTCCTGAAATATTTCAGTTGAAACAGGCATTGAGCCAGGTGACATTCCCCCAACATCAGAATGATGAGCTCTATTTGCTGCTAGTGCGAACAACTTGCCAGCATGGAAAATCGGAGTGATTAGTGTAATATCTGGTAAATGAGTACCTCCCATGAAAGGATCATTGACCATAATCACATCACCGGGCAAAAATTTGACTTTGCGCATGCATGACTCTACAGATAATGGCATAGCTCCTAAATGTACCGGGATATGCGACGCCTGGGCTACCATGTTCCCTTGTATGTCAAACAATGCACAAGAAAAATCTCGTCTCTCCTTGATATTGGGCGAATAAGAACTGTACTGTAATGTAATACCCATTTCCTCGGCAATCGAATCCAATAGATGCCTAAAAATCTCTGTTTGCACTGCATCCGACATTGAGTGTTTACTCATAAAATGCTACCTTACCATTGTTTGACATTCCGATATCAAGCACAACATTGTGCCATGAATCGACCACTACTCGATCCTCATAAGAAATCAATATAGTAGTGTCACTATAGACTATTAAAGCCGGACCAACAATAACATGACCCGGCTTTAATAAATCACCAGAATAAATATCAGTATCAATAATTTCGCCCGATAGCACCATAGGGCCTTTTCCGAGATGAGCTACAGACGGATCAGTAGTAACTAACGCGGTTTTCAGTATTGGCACTGCACTTACTGATCCAATACAGCGTACACGCAGATTTACTATTTCTATTGAGTCGTCAACATTGCTATGTCCATATGCCCGCATATGAGCATCATGAAAGTCTGATTGATAGTCTTCGGTCAATGGAACGTTCAATTCATAAGATTGACCACGATATCGTACATCCAATGTAGTTTGCAAGCAAATATTGTCTTCTGATATCAGCTCTTCTTCCATATCGGCTTGAGCGAGAACAACCATACTCTTAATCCTACTTAATAACTCGCTATATAAAGTGTCTTCAGGAAGCATAACTGTACGTACATAATCCTTAATCACATCCGCACCTATCATACCTAGCGCGGACATTGTAGATGCTCCACGTGGAACAATCACTTGTCCAATTCTTAGAGCCCTTGCTAGTTCACACACATGCAAACCTCCTGCACCACCAAAAGCAACAAGTGTAAAGTCTCGAGGATCGTAACCACGCTGCACTGAGATTAAACGCAGTGCACGCTCCATATGAGCATTGGCCACCTCTACAATACCTAACGCAGCGGATTGTGCCATTGTAAGAGCAGTTCGCTTGGCCAGCTTAGCTCGTTTAGCAAGTTGAGTCAGTACATTATCTGCTCGAGTTTCATCAATATTCATTTTTCCACCCAAGAAGTGCTCTGGTCGAATGCGACCCAAAACTATATTCGCATCAGTTACAGTTGGATAATCACCACCTAAGCCATAACAAGCCGGTCCGGGATTAGCACCAGCACTCTTTGGTCCTACCTTTAGTGCTCCACCAGCATCCACATAGGCTATGGAGCCACCACCCGCACCTACAGTATGTATATCAATCATTGGTATACGTATTGGAACACCTCCAACAACACTCTGGGAGGTTATTTTAGGATCACCTTGAATCAGAGATACATCTGTAGAAGTACCACCCATATCTAACGTAATGATCTGATTGTTTCCGGACATTTGTGACACAGATAAAGCACCAACAACACCTCCAGCAGGACCAGAAACAATTGATTTCACTCCCGTGATACGTGCTTCACTAGCACTAATCGTACCTCCATTCGATTGCATCACACGAAGTCTTCTCACATTATCGGGTAATTCACTCTGTAATCTACCAATGTATGCATCCAAGACTGGAGTTACATAAGCATTGACTACAGTGGTAGATGCACGCTCAAACTCTCTAAATTCAGGCACAACATTACTTGAAACCGAGACGAAGAAACCGGCATTTCGCAGCTCCTTAGCAATCATTTCTTCATGTTTAGGATAGTTAAATGAAAACAGCAAACTAATAGCGACCGATTTGACTTTGTTTTGTCGCAATTCATTAATTAGATTCGGAATTTCTTCTAAAACCAAAGGTTCTAATACCTCACCTCTAGACCCAATGCGCTCGCTGACTTCAAAACACCTATCATCCTCCAACAAAGGTGTAAGATTATTTGTACAAAATCCGTAGATTTTTGTCCTGGCTTGTCTACCGATTTTTAACACGTCTTTGAATCCTCGAGTAGTAACTAGAGCAGAATTAGTGCCTTTGCGTTCTAAAAGTGTGTTTGTAGCCACTGTAGAACCGTGCACTAACACTACAGATTTATTTGCATCCTCTCTAGAAGACAATATTTTGTCTAGACCGAGAATTACTACTTCCTCTGGTGTCAATGGTGTCGACAATAACTTGAAAGACTTTACAATTCCTGTAGTCTCATCAAAAATTACAAAATCCGTGAAGGTACCGCCAATATCAATTCCAATTCGTATTTTATGTCCTTGCATAATTCATACTATATCTCATTCAACAAATATCGCCCAGACTATGTTTGACAACATGTTCTAGTGAGTGAGATAATCCTCACTCGATGAAAAACTCAAAATACTTCTATTTACATTCCCTTGGATGTGCTAAAAACACAGTAGATAGTAGAAGCATGGCACAACTTTTGGATGAGACTGGTTACCAAAGCACCAACCAACCAGAAGAGGCACAACTGTTGATTGTAAACACATGTGGCTTTATTGGTCCAGCACGGGCAGAGTCTATTCAAGCGCTGCAACAATTGGCGGCATGCAAAACTTCTGAACAGAAGCTTATAGCTGCAGGTTGTCTTTCACAACGTTATGGAAATGAGATAGCCAAAACCATCCCGGGAATCGATGGAATTCTTGGCACTCGGAGATGGATGGATATTGTAGATGTAGTAGACAAAATACAAAGCCGTAAAAGTAGCCAGACTTTTTATCACATACCTGAAGTTCCTAACGTGGGCCGAGATGAGAAAGGCGCACTACGAGTAGCGATCGAAGGAAACAGCGCCTACCTAAAGATTGCTGATGGCTGTCGTCGCCCATGTGCATTCTGTGCCATACCTTTAATTAAAGGTACTCACATAAGTCGCCAACCGGAGCACATCATTTCTGAAGCCAAACACTTGCAATCCATGGGAGTGCAGGAGATTGTATTGATTTCACAGGATACTACTGATTATGGGCATGATATAGGCATGAAAAATGGGTTGGCACAGCTCCTGAAAGAAATGGTTGCAAGTGTACCTGAAATACCATGGATTCGTATCATGTATGCCTACCCAGGCTATGTAACTGACGAACTTATAGAAACCATGGCATCCCATTCACAAATTGTTCCTTATTTGGACATGCCGCTACAGCATGGGCACCGCAAGACCCTACTTAGAATGAAACGGCCTGCAAACTTGGACTGGGTACACAAAACGATCCATAAGATGCGAGTTGCAATACCTGATCTTGCAATCCGCACTACCTTCATCGTGGGATATCCTGGTGAGACAGATACGGAATTCGGAGCACTACTTGATTTTGTTGAAGATTTACAGTTTGATAGATTAGGAGCTTTCCAGTTCTCTTTCGAACACGATACAACCAGTGCGCCACTGGGGGATCCAATCTCTCAGGACATCAAAGAAAATAGATTTGAAAAACTCATGCAACTACAACAGAATATTTCTTTGCAAAAAAATCAACATTTCTTAGGAAAAACACTTGATGTATTGATAGAAGGCAAAGAAGATGGGATAAGTGTGGGTCGAAGCTACCGAGATGCACCAGAAATAGACGGGACAGTTATCGTAGAAGGAGAACTTCCCGTAGGAACCATAAGCCCCGTATACATTACTGGAGCAATGACCTATGATCTTACTGGAGTGCCAGCACAATAATTAACTTGTAGATTTACAACTTATTACAACACGTATTGCGACGCTATTCCAGCCATCATAGCTGCACCAATTGTTAGCGATTGTTCATCTATATCAAATTTTGGGTGATGATGTGGATAATCCAAACCACGTTCACTATCTGATGAACCAACAAAAAAGTAACATCCTGGTATATCAACCATGAACTCGCTAAAATCCTCTGAAACTGCAGTACGCTCTTCATTTGAGACTATGTTCACTTCCGAAAGACACTGTGCCTGTTCTCGTACCAAACGTGCAGCATCTAAATTGTTGCTGACCGGTCGGTACCCAGTGCTGAAAGAGACATTTGCAGAACACCCCATTGCAGATGCAATATCTTTCGCTATCCTAGTAACACTATTGGTAACTGTTTCATATGCGGAATCACTAAAATACCGTAGTGTACCTGCCAAGCTCGCCTCATTTGGGATTACATTGTGAGTATCGCCACAATGAATTTGAGTGACGCTGACTACAACTGCATCTGACGGCGGTAAATTACGAGAAACGACAGTTTGCAGACCAACCACTATTTGTGCAGCTGCAATAGCAGGATCATTAGTATGATGTGGTGCGGCAGCATGACCTCCATTGCCAACGATAGTACAT
>CAWWAV010000105.1:0-4624 GCA_963934935.1 uncultured Anaerolineales bacterium | reverse complement strand
GATTGTATAATTTGCCCCATATCGGATGCTGATTTAAGACTATATGTTGTCTCTGCTAGCCATGCTCTTTGGGCTTGCCAAGGAAGTCGATATACTTTGGCGTCGCCAGACGGTGCCATACCTTGATAAATTGGCGTGGCTGACAAAAGCAGACCCTCGCGGGTCATGGGTTGCATTTTCCATGAAATTAAATAGTCAATTCCAAGCAGCCTAAATCTTGTATGCTCTGGAGCTAGTTCGTCGAAGTCTACCCAGGTCTGCAAACGGATTGGTGAAATACCACCCCATTCACGTAACCCATACGCACAGGCCCAATGACCTTGCATGCGCGCATCATCTTGTGTACGGAACCAGCGTTCCGTATCAGCGTCTAGGCGAATGGGTTTTATTAGTGATAATTCAGGGTACGGATCAAATGGTGCGTATGCATTTGTGGACATATTGGCCGAGAACAATTCTGTGCTGATTACAAAAATAAGAGCTACAGGAAAAATACGTCTTAGTGGTCTGATAGTTATTACAATTGCTGTTAGCACCATGCCTATAACCAAAAGACCTAATCGCTCTGGAACATGTTCCCATACGTCTGGAAAATTCTGAGCTGCTGCAACAGAAACAATTAACAATACTATAGCAACGGGCACAAGATTCCTTACCCATCTAAGTGCGCCAAACAAAACAGTTCGTTGTTGGCGTTTAAGCGGACCTGTAATTGTTGACACAGCTAATGATACTAACACCGAGGATGCCATCGCTATGATCACAGCTGCTCTTTCCTGTCCTCTGAACAGTTTAAATATAGGAAGTAGCCAGTACGCCATTTGATAAACAGCTAGATTGCTTCCAAAGGATACTAATAGAGATACAATGGCAGCTCCCAACCAGAAACGTACTGGCCCATCACGTTTAAGAGGAAGAGCTATTAGAGCAAACGTTAGCCCCATGATTCCAATGTATAGTGGCTGCCAAAGATCAGTGCTGCCAAGTCTAGTTACTAAGAATTGCACAATATCGTAAGTTGCGAAACCACTTGATAATTCGTCAAATGGCAGGCTTGAACGAGTTGATAGTGCAAGAAACTGCATTTGTGGAAACAGTTGCACACCCACAGTTAGAGTTAGTAGACTGAATATTATAGAGGCCCAGGATACAATCCATAGTAAAGTTCGTCCTGATACTATTGATCTATAAAAGAAGTAAGCTGTGCTTAAATATGTTATAAGGAGAAATGTTTGAGGATGGCCTGCAAAAAATGCTAACGAGTATGTGAAAATTACGCCAGCAATTGCGCGTCCGCTTCCACTTGATACAAATCGACGCAATGCTAACAGTATCAGAGGCATCCATGTTGCAGTCTCTAAACTGGCTGTTTGTAGTGGGGGGTATCCAGTAAGGTATCCTCCATAAGTTAGTATAATTGATCCTGACAAAGCTCCTATTCGGGTACCACACTCTTCTTTTAGAAACAAGTAACCAAATATACTTATAGCCAAATAATGTAATATTGTTTCAGTGGTTAAGGCTAACAGAGGGAAACTGTCGTAGCCTAACAGCCTCAAAACACCAAAATTTAATAAAACTGGCGGATAGAATATTTGTGCTTGAGGGTCAGCATGGAATGGATATCCGCCGAAGAAGCAGTCTGTCCATAGTGGCATGTGGCCAGACATGAGCTGTCCGAATGCTATTGTTCTAAACATAAAAAACTGCTGTGTAAAATCTCCGTCTGGGAAAACCACTCGATTGGGGCCATCTACAAAAAATCGCCAGAAAAATAATACCCATAACAAAAAAAGAATACAAATGTGTATTATGGTTTTATTGGCTTGAACCTTTCGGATAATAGGCAGCATATTTACTGTTCTATTGTTACTTTGATTTTGTTAAGAGATACATAGTTTTCAATCCATCGACCGTCGGAATTTATACGTTGCAAACGTGTGCCTGTGTCATCATACAATCCAATTTGCAAGTCATATACTCCTTGAGGTGTATCGGGTGCTATGTCTATAGGATGGACATCTTCTACTATATCACCAGGTTCGCAGGACGTAGTAGGATATGATCCCGCTCCAGGCCAAGAGTCATGTTGTCCCCATACCTGATTTCCATCACCCCTCACCTGGGCAAAAACAGTGTAGTCATATCGCATGTTCGTTTTACAAAGCCAATATAGTGTTAGATGGATGTTTTGTCCAGGTGTAATAACCTGAGTATCTGTATCATATCCTATAAGCTCAATATTGTTCTGGAAATTCACTGACAGGGGATTGGGGTGGTGACCAGGGTGAGCTTCTAGCTTTATGGTGTCAATGTAAACACGATCTTCTCCACTAAGTTGGTACAGGCGTTCTCCGGTTTGGAAGTTGTATAAGCCGACAGTTAGACGCAAATTTGTTGGGGCACTCACGGTATTCGATATTGGTATTACATAGCTATCTTCAATGGTCATGTCAGGCATCATTAAGCTTGTAGGCATTAACCCGATGCCAGGGTACGTGTCCCTCTGTGCTACTATTATGTCGTTAGGGTCTTGTAGATGTATAAACACACTCCAGTTGTTATCCATCTTCGCAATTGATGTCCAGAATAATGTTAATTCTACAGTTTCGCCAGGACGCACAGAAGATGACGGTAAAGTGTATCCAAGCAGCCTTATTTGTGGGTTGCCGTTTTTAGTTGATAGATCGATTGATTGTGATGTGGAGAGGTCCTCTAGATTGGATGCTCTTTGCACGGTATATGAGGGTGCTATTATCGAACTTGGGGTGATTGAAGCAACCGCAAACATAAAGAGTGATAATACTGTTATTATAAATGGTCGCGCCTTGTAAAAGTTACTTGGAACTACACTATATATACCTAAAGTAAATAACACCGTAATACTTTGAATTGCAGTGAATACTAATCTTCCTTGAGATGACCATGTATCAGTTGCCCACCTAATCAGAGAAACAAACACTACACATACAAATACTACGTTGAGTGCTAACGGGAACCATTGTTTTTTTTGCCATCCACTCTCTTTCAGTTTGCGTACTAATAACATTATTAGCCCAACTATAGAGAATATAGATAGTGTGTTTAGTGTTGCATACACCCATTGAGGTAATGGAACATTGACTGCGCCAAAGAGACCCCAGTATGATTGCATGAATCCAATGCGTTCACTCCATAGTTGTGCTAAAGGAGCTGAGTGAGACCGCTTTCCTAAAACTTCCACAAACATATTTATTCCTGTGAGAGACCCATATAGCCTCAAATTTCTTAGAAACCACCATCCAGATATTGCTACAGCAGTACCAAATATTACGACCAATTGGAATGTCAGTAGTAACGCATAACTAATACAAGCCTTAAAGTGTTTGCGATTTGAGTCGTTCCACCAGTGCAGAACCTTGTTGTAGGAAATTGACAACCCAACTATTGGAAACAAAGTTAGTAGTGATAGTTTCGTGAGTGCACCTAGTCCTAGCAGCACACCCAACAGTACATGCAAAATACTTATGTGACCTGCAATTGGATAATAATTTCTTCCAAATGTAAACCCAATGTTAACTTTGTGTTTATCTATATTCTGTCCGTTCGATGCGACCAATATGGTTGCGCTTGCAATCAGCATTGCTAGATTATCATTGTTGATTGATCCTGATATGAACATGAACATTGGAGTAAACGCAAGTATTGATGCGGCCCCAATCGCTAATAGTGAGTGACCAGGCCTAATGACTAGTGCGAGTCGGTATGTAAGATATACAGTGCCTGCACTAATAATCACAGATAATATACGTATTAATCGCATAGCTAGTTCTGTTCCTGTATAAGGCCAGGAATTTGTCTTCGGTGGATGGATAGCCATGTTTATATTGCCGTCCATTGTTACTACACCTGTGTCTACATGTGGGTTTAGCCATCTAACAGAATGCATATCAGATGTATCTATCCAGCTTGTTGCTAGTGCCATCATGTAATAGTACAGGGGAGGTTGTCCCGCTTCCTGTCTCCAGGGACCTGGATCATTTGGATTCAGTACAGGAAGCCCATTTCCTTGGGCGATATTCCATACTACAGGATAGTGCCATAATTCGTCTGATGCCTCAAATAGAGGTGTCGTCATGGCAAATACAAATCCGACTGTGACAAACAAGATTAGTACCAGTATAAGCAGGTATTGATGGCGAATATTCACTTGTAGTATTAGTGTTTCATCGCAACTTCGTTAAAAAATTTAGTTGTCTGGTTAGTTATATTTTGCCATTCAAAATCTTTAGATAGTGACATAGCTGCCTGGCCTATTTTTACCCTTAGCAGGGTGTTTTCGTGCAACCTTCTAACCGCTTCCACTATGGATGATGGGTCTTCAGGTGGAACAAGCATTATGTTTGTTTCATGTTGTAAGCGTGCGTTCTCTGATTTGGGGTTGGTAGTTATAGTTGGGCATCCATGCGTAAGGCAAGCAATAAGCGAGCCATGACGAAAAGAAGCTCCATCTATAAACGGTAGTACCATTAGATCACAGCTTGACAACGCAGCTGATGTGCTTAATGGATCGAGGTATCCAGTTTTTATAATGTGCTTTGCTACACCTAGATCATGTGCTAGGTTATTCACCTCTGAATAGTAG
>CAWWAV010000104.1:0-4641 GCA_963934935.1 uncultured Anaerolineales bacterium | reverse complement strand
AATAGCCTATGTTGAGTATCAAGACTGTCATCATTGTCTGCTACAGCATATGCTAGATTTGCATCATGTTCTGTATAAGCTACCATCGCCCTTCTTAACATGTCACGACATTGACTAGTCAGTTGATATACAGCATTGGGAATATCCCGCTTTGGAACCATTTCCACACGCACAGCCAACTTAGCTATACCTGCAGCGTAATCACCAATGCGCTCCAACTCAGTTACGATATTCATAGTTGCAATAATAAGACGCAAATCTACAGCCACAGGCTGCTGAGTGACCATAATATGTAAGCAGTGCTCCTCAAGCTCGAAACGCTTTGTATTAATATGGACATCCTCTGCAATAACCTCTTGAGCAAGCTCCACGTCACAAGCAGCAAAAGCATTTATGGCTTTATCAATAGCAGTATCTACCTTACTGCTCAACCGTATCATGTCATCCATGATACCTTTTAGATGTTCGTCTAAAGTAACACGAGTCTGAATGTTGTCCATAATCCTACTCCTCTAATTACAATATGGGTCACACTGCCTCTAAAACATGAATATTAGAGTGTATGTCTGACAATATAGCAATTTTCATGCCTAACCAAAACGACCTGTAACATAATCTTCAGTTCGTTGCAACGATGGTCGCGTGAAAATAGTTGTAGTCTTATCAAATTCTATCAATTCGCCTAACCAGAAAAATCCGGTTTTATCGGATACACGAGCCGCCTGCTGCATATTATGAGTCACAATGACAATAGTGTAGTGTTCCTTCAGTTCCCGTATCAGTTCCTCTATTTGATTTGTCGCAATAGGATCCAAAGCAGAACATGGTTCATCCATTAAGATTACATCCGGAGTAACTGCCAGTACCCGGGCTATACATAAACGCTGCTGTTGACCTAATGACAGAGACAAAGCTGGCTGTTTCAAATCTTCCTTTATTTCATCCCATAGGGCAGCTGCACGCAGCGACTGCACAACTAATTCCTGTAAGTCATTACCATGAGCTATTCCCAACACACGTGGACCAAAGGCTACGTTATCAAAAATAGATTGTGGAAATGGATTGGGTCTCTGGAAAACTAAACCTACTTGACGGCGCAATTCAGTTTCATCAATATTTGGCGCATAAATATTTTGACCATTTAGAACGATGCTGCCACTAATTCTAGTATCAGTAATAGTATCATTCATACGGTTAAGACAACGTAGAAAAGTAGATTTACCACATCCCGAAGGCCCAATAAGAGCCGTAATTTCACGCGGTAATACCGTCATGTTTACATCACGTAAAGCTTGCGTATTGCCATAATAGAAGTTTAGCTGCTCAATCTGGAAAGTAATCTGATCTGACATTGTATTTTACCTATCCGAACCGACCGGTAATGTATTCCTCTGTCTGCTTTTCACGTGGAGCACTAAATAGGTCTTCACCCCTTCCCCATTCCACCAATTCTCCTTGTAGCATAAATACGGCCAAATCAGCAATACGAGCCGTCTGCTGAATACTGCTAGGAGCAATAACAACTGTATAGTCCTGCTTAAGGATCTGAAGCGAAGATTCGACTTTTGCGGTGGAAATAGGATCAAGACCTGAAGTGGGTTCGTCAAGCAATAATACTTCAGGTGCTAGAGCCAACACTCTGGCAATACATAGTCGCTGCTGCTGTCCTCCAGATAATGCAGCAGCAGAATCGTTCAGTCTGTCCTTCACTTCGTCCCACAATGCAGATGAACGTAAGCTGCCTTCAACTGCATCATCCAATTTCGCTCGACGTCGCTCCCCAGCCAATTCCAAACCATAAGTTATATTTTTTCGAATTGAAAAGGGCAAGGGTATAGGCTGAGCAAAAACGATTCCAACTCTCCTACGAAGCGAAATTACATCCACATTCCTATCGAAGATATTAATATCGTCGAGAATAACTTCGCCAGATATACTTACATCGAGAAGATCATTTAGTCGATTTAGAGTACGGAGCAAGGTGCTCTTACCACCCCCGGCTGGACCAAATAGAGCTGTTATAGCATTTTCAGGGATATCCAAACAAACATCACTCAGAGCCTGAGTACCATCATCATATCCTACTGACAGCTCATTTATTCTAATTTTAGGATTATCGAACATTATAGTATCCTACCATTCTCGTTTACGACGCTGCCAGCTGCGCACACTTGCAGCCAATATATTCATGGTCAGTACAAATGTTAGGAGCACAGTCGCTGTACCATATTGAATCGTGATAGGCATTTCCGGTACTTGAGTGGATATAACAAAAAGATGATAGGGTAATGCCATAGTCTGATCGAAAACAGAATTAGGTAACTTGGGCAGAAAGAACGCAGCGCCCGTAAAAAGAATTGGGGCAGTTTCACCAGCTGCTCTATTCAAACCAAGAATCACACCGGTGAGAATACCCGGTAATGCTTGAGGAAGCACTACTCGACGAATAGTCTGCCATCGTGTAGCCCCCATACCAACACTTACTACCCGGAAGCTTTGGGGTACCGCTCGCAAGGCTTCCTCCGCTGTACTAATTATTACCGGAATAGTCATAATGGAAAGTGTAAGGCAGGCTGCGACTATTGAAGAACCCAGGTCTAGAAATAGTACAAATAGTCCCAATCCGAACAACCCGTATACTACCGAAGGAATACCTGCTAGATTTACAATTGCCAGACGGATCATACGCGTCCAGTAACTATCAGTTGCATATTCTGAGAGATAGATTGCTGATGCTATTCCTAAAGGTATTGATATAAGGCCAGTACCAACCACAAGGTAGACTGTCCCAATAATAGCGGGCCATATACCACCCGATCTCATACCATCACGCGGCATCTCTAACAAGAATTGCCATGTCACAGCTTCTGCGCCTGAGAAAAAGACAGAACCTACTATTATGATTATTGGGACAGCTGTAGCTACAGCTGCTAAGCCCATAACTGCAAATACTATTCGTTCAGTATGGTGTCTAGATAAACGTATCATATCGTTTAAAGCTCTTTCAAGACAGCAATCTCTCTGTACGTTTACGTGCACGGAACAATACTGCCGAAGCAGTAATGTTTACTGTCAAGCTAATAAGGAACAATATAAGTCCAATAGAAAAAAGCACATGATAATGTAAGCTTCCATTAGCCACCTCTCCCATCTCGGCTGCTATAGTGGCCGTCATAGTACGAAGCGAAATAAAAAGCGAACCTAGCCCGGATGCCATCTGTGGGGCATTTCCGGTAACCATCATTACTGTCATAGTTTCCCCAATAGCACGACCAATTCCCAACATCGTTGCTGTTAATACCCCTGACCTAGCTGCTGGCAAGGTCACACGCCAGATTGTTTGCCAACGTGTAGCACCAAGAGCAAGTGCCGCATCCCTATATGCTTTAGGGACTGCATCCAATGCATCTTCAGCTACACTGACAATAGTAGGAATGGCCATACCCGCTAATAGTACGGCACCAGTGAATGCTGTAAGACCTGTGGGAAGATAAAACTCTTCACGCACTAGAGGTGCTAACACAGTAATCCCCAGAAAACCTAGCACAACTGAGGGTACACCTCCTAAGATTTCTACTAACGGTTTTAATATTTCACGTAACCAGAGAGGCGCGATTTCCGCAATAAATATTGCAGTCATAAGTCCAAATGGAATAGCGATCAAAGCTGCTCCAAGTGTAATGATTAGAGATCCGCTTAGGAGTGGTAGAACTCCAAAATAATTCTCAATAGGATACCATCGTTGACTCCACAAATCACTAGCTTGTATTTCTCCAAAAGTGGGTAGTGACTCCTGCATCAAGAAAAGAAAGATAAGACCGACAAACACAACTGCTGAATAACCTGAAATGCGGATAATTGCTTCCACAACAAATTCAAGTAGTTGACGATATTTGGTATTGAAGCTCATATTCCTATTCACAAGTTTTGTCATTCTTCCTAATATCTGTTCCAGTCACTTTACTCTTACACTCTAATTCACAGGTACAAAGCCTAGTTTCTCGACAATTAACTGTGCTTCTTCACTATAAATCCAGTCAATATAATCCTTAGTATATCCAGTCGCTTCTCCTGGTAAGTACATATACAGTGCACGTGAAATAGGATATGTGTCATCAATCACAGTCTTGATTGTAGGCATAATATATAAGCCATCATCGCTTGGAGATACAGCGACGGTCTTTACTGCATCTGTCACATATCCGAGACCATCATAGCCTATAGCGTTCGGATTCTGGGATATTTCGGATGTTATACCCTCCGATGAGGGTAACAACAGAGTACTTGGAGAAAAGAAAGTTTCATCATTCTTATTACCCATACGAACTACAGACTCCAGGAAATACACGTGCGTACCTGAGTTGACTTCACGTGACAGACAAACGATTGGACGATTCTCGCCTCCTAAATCTACCCAATTAGTGATTTTGCCACTAAAAATATCAGACAATTGTTGTAATGTAAGCCGATTAATAGGATTCTGAGGATGTACTATCACCGCTATGCCATCGCGCGCTATAACATATTCCACCGGTACGAAACCGTTCTCTTTGGCATTAGCAACTTCTTTTTCCTTCATCCTTCGCGATGCATTTGCAATGTCTACAGTACCATTTATCATTGCAGCTATACCTGTCCCAG
>CAWWAV010000103.1:0-4754 GCA_963934935.1 uncultured Anaerolineales bacterium | reverse complement strand
GTTAAGGCACTTGCTGCATACAATAATACAGGCCTTGAGATGACTGGTATCAATGCTGTTGTGACTGATGCCCAACAGATTAGAGTGAAAAATTTTGCGGTACTCGGTGTTTTGTCAGCTAATCGTCCACCAATATAATAGCCAACTGATAAGTAGAGCAACATGAGTCCGATGATGCTGGACCACACAATATTTGACGTGCCAAAGATATGGCCGACTAATCGAAACGCAGAAACTTCCGCTGCAAGAGTGGTCATGCCGGACATAAAGACTGATATAAGTATATGATTTCGCAAGGTTTGGTGTCGTGTGAGTATCGGTTAAGTATTGGCTATTTGTTTCCGTTCTAGGAATGGCTTGGATTATACACCGTGGTGATATAATCCATGTAATTATGAGATCAGTAGCCGGGATATATATACTACAACAAATTGATACAAAAATCGATCGATGTAGGAAGCGTATCGATGAAATCACAAGCACGCTTGATGATAATCGGGCAGTGGCAGAAGCTGCTAAGAATGTTGATAGGGCGACAGAGTCTATGCAGGCTGCGACAAGGGAGCATGGGGGCATTCAGGGTGAGATAGATATAGTAACTAGCAAGCACGAAAATGGTGAGAAGAGATTGTACAGTGGCACAGTTACTAATCCGAAGGAGCTTAAAGATTTGCAAGACCAAGGAGAGGCTCTGTCTCGTCGTATAGCGGAGCTAGAAGATGCCAAGCTTGAAGCCATGATTATGGAGGAGGATTGTAAGGAAGAGCTTGACGGTGCTATAGGACATCATGATGTCGCTCTGCGTGAGCGTAAAATTCTCGAGCTTGAGCTTGATGCTGAGAGAAAGGCGATCTTTGACAATGTGGAAAAGTTACAAGTTGAACGCGAAGTTGCGCTTAACTCGATTCCTGAAGAACTAATTAATAGGTACGATGTAGCCAGGTCCAAGTACCGCGGAGTAGCGGTGGTATTGATTGACGATGGTATGTGTTCGGGTTGTGGGTTAGGTGTGTCGACTGGGCATATACAGGCTGCACGCAGTGGCGAGAGTATGGTCACTTGTGACAACTGTTATAGATTCCTGTACGTGAAATAGTTTCATAGTTATCGGTCGGTTAGTGACGAGCAAGTTATGTGCTGGCGCACGCTACGCTTGCACGGTGGTAATCCTCCTGGTATATAGAATGGCTTTAGGAGTAATATGGATGGCAGGGATTGCTAAATTTTTGTGCTAAGATAATTCCTAAAATAGTCCAATAATAATATATTTGATTAGACCCTCGAGTACGTTTAGGAGTAGTAGTGCGATTATCGGACTGAAATCAAACATGCCTCCCCCCATGTCAGACATCAAGTTGCGGATTGGTTGTAGTATCGGTTCGGTCAATTCGTACAGGAGTTGTATTGCTGGATGAGATCGGTCTGGGCGTAGCCAGGATAATAGCACTCTACCTAGAATTGCAAATTGTATTATTGAAAAAATGAAGCCAATTGGTCTGATAAGTATTTCTTCCATAGTGGTCCTTGTCTATATATTGTTACTTAGTATTTCTGTGACCGAATATTGATGTTCCGATCCTTAACATTGTAGCACCTTCTTGGATTGCTATAGCGTAGTCGGCGCTCATTCCCATCGATAGATGGTTCATGGGTAATTGTGGAAAGTGTTGTGATATCTGGTCTTTGAGAATCCTTAGATTTCGAAAGATTGGTCTTGATGCTTCAGGGTTATTTGTTATGGGAGCCATCGTCATAAGGCCTGTAACAGTCAGATTTGGCAAGTCTGTAATTTGGGATATTGTGTCTACTAAATCAGACCACTGAGGAGTATTGAGGGCGACATCGGTTGCGGCGAAACCTGACTTTGTGTGTTCTCCAGAGATATTACATTGCAACAATATTGATAGGGTGGTCTTGTGTTCACATGCAAAACGTGATAATCGGATGGCGAGCTTGATTGTATCGACTGAATGGATGTGATTGAAGAGTGAGGCGCAGGTACGTGCTTTGCGACTTTGGATGTGCCCTATCATGTGCCATATTGGCGGACTAGTGTTAGATTGAATTTGGGCTGATAACAATTCTATTTTTGCGGATGCCTCTTCGACTCTGTTTTCTCCAAAGTGTCTATGACCTAACTGGTATAAACTTTTGATTGCTTCGAGTGGCTGATTCTTCGTGACAGCAATCAAAGTAATGTCGTCTGCAGTGCGGCCTGACCGGTGCGCTATATCTTTGATATGGGTAATCGTCGCATTGTAGGATGTGGCTAATGAGTCCGATGATATTGTAGGGTTTTGTTTTTGCATGGAAGGTGCTAGGGTAAGTACATTACGGCGCCAAATCTACCTGACGGGTTTGGTTCGGTTCGGTGCGAGAAAAAGCAATCGTTGTTGTAAGTAGTACATAGGTGGCTAGGTTCGATTGATTGTACACCGGATAAAGTTAATGCATGTATGTTTGCTTTAAGTAAGTCTAGGTGTACCGATTTGTTTTTGTATAGAAGGATTTCATCTGTTTCGTTGTATACCTGGAGAAATAAGTCAGCTACCTCCTGACCTACTTCATAATGATCGACCGTAATACAAGGACCAATTGCGGCTATTAGGCTGTGCGGTTTCGAACCGAACGTTGATTTCATTGTTTCTACAATTGAGGATGCGATGCCGGCTAAGGTTCCTCGCCAGCCTGCATGACCTAGGCCGATCGCGTGGTTAATGGGGTCATATAGCATGATGGGAGCACAGTCGGCAAAACGCATAAATAACGAGGTATTTGGTGTTTGAGTGATAAGACCATCAGCCTCTATATGATTATGGAATTGTTTGTTGTGAGTAGCTATTACGCGTGCTCCATGGATTTGAGTTGCTGTCCTAAGGGAGGTGAGTGGGATGTTTAGTGAGCTATATGCGAGAGCTATATTAGTGTTGACGTTTTGTTTGGTGTCGCCTGTGCTTGTACTCATGTTGAGGCTCTGGTAAGGAAAAGGGCTGACACCTCCTGACCGCCCAAAGATAGCATGTGTAATATTTGGTCCTGGTAATGTATTGAAAGTAAAGTAAGTTATTTTGTTATCAGAATGGGATATCATAAGTGCCAATAATCATCCTTGAGTTAGTCTTTGTTGGGTTAGCTTATTAATATATTTTTGGCAGTGCGTTTCGATTTGGGGATAAGCGTACCATATGCTCGTAGCGCCAAAAAACCCTCCAGTTAATGTGCTTAGTATATGCGAATAATGTAGTGTAGAAGTAGTAAGCACTTTTATTGAATCGGTTAGCAAGACAGTGTCGATAATGATAGGTGACAGTCCGATAATTAAATAGAGATATGTCGGCATCCTAGCTATTCGTATGTGCCTAGATTTTAATTGGTGATATATAAAGCTGGCGCCAAATACTCCAATATATATTGCTGTGCATCTATGGCATAAGGCAGTTTTCCAGCCTATTCCAGGAGCGCCAAGAAAGGCGCTGCACTCGACGCATGGGGTGACTGTGTTTGGGAATGTCACGTCTGCTGAATTAAAGATAGTTGTACCGGGAATCATTGAGTTTGCTGAAAAGAACCATGATTTGAATGGGTCCTGATGGCAAACGGCAGAGTAGATTCTGTAAAGCAACTGACCAGTTTGCTGCAAACTGGTGGACATCAATATAGGCGCAAGTAATGCGAGTGTTATGTACGTGCCTGTCAATATAGTGGCGATTTTGGTCCAATCTGCAATTATTTTGGCCTGGACAAGCGCCATTTTGGTGAGTTTAGGTTCTGGATCCATTGTTGGCTATTTTGAGAATAGTTTGTCTATTTGTTGGTTGAGCATATTGGGGTTCATCATTCCTATATGAGTGTGTGATATTGTGCCATCCGTGTTGATAAATACTGTGGTGGGGTAGCCGCGGACCTGGTATTGTGTCTGGACGGTCCCAGTTTCATCTAGAAGTGTTCTGAATGTCAGCCCTAAAGCAGACGCGAAGCTAAGTACAGTTGTTGAATCTTCCCCGTAATTTATTGCTAATATGGTCAGATCGGATGTTGAATAAGTGTTGTGGGCGTCTTGTAGGTGAGGCATCTCTACTTTGCATGGACCACACCATGTAGCCCAAAAGTTGAGGACAACTGGTTTTCCATTGAATTGTCTAAGCGTTACTGGCTGCTTTGTGACTGCATCTATTAGCTTGAAGTCAGGAGCTGCCGAACCGGGTAAGATAGTATCGTTTGGAGATATTGCATTTACGCTAGACGTGGAGCTGAGAGTCATATCTAAATCACGTAGTGCAGGATTGGTCGCATATATAACTACTCCTAGTATTAGACCAAGTGCCGCTCCTGCGAGCAGTTCTTTTTTGTGTGAGAATGACTGTGATAGTTTAGACATACATTGGGTCAACAGTAATTGCCTTGTTTTTAACCGCTTATGGTTGCCCAGAGGCTGACAATTGTGTCGTCGATGGTTTGCTGTAAGTCTAGTAAAACTGGTAATTGTGCAAACCTTATAGTTAGCAGGCTTAAAGTTCCAGTGAATAGAAGTGTACCTATTATTATCAGTAATATACCATTGGCAGTTTGAAGATAACGTAGTTTAGGTCCGAGTTTTTGATAGATATGCGCAACTTTATCAACTGCTATAGAAGCAATAATAAATGGTACGGCAAGACCAGCAGAATAGCTGGTTAGCATTTGTACTCCGGTAGTTAGCCCATCGCTGGTCAAGGCCATGGTTAGCATGGCACCGAGTACTGGCCCAACGCAGG
>CAWWAV010000102.1:0-4791 GCA_963934935.1 uncultured Anaerolineales bacterium | reverse complement strand
ATGGTTAAACAAATCAATTTTACAACTGCTGGCCAGCTGCCTAAATTTGCCGATAACATATACCACGACGTGGAAGATGATGCCTGGTTCGTTACCACAGCAGAGGTGCCACTGACAAATTTACATAGAGATGAAATACTAGATGCAGACACCTTACCCTTGTACTACACAGCATACACTCCATGTTTCCGGCGTGAAAAGGTCACAGCAGGTAAAGAAGTGCGTGGAATAAAAAGAGGTCACCAATTTGATAAAGTGGAAATGTACGCACTTACCCACCCTGATGAATCATATAGCACTCTAGAAAAAATGCTTGCTGATGCGGAGGAAACATGCAATAAGCTTGAACTCCGCTATAGAGTCCGCAGGTTATGTACTGGAGATTTAGGATTCGGATCACGCATTACCTATGACATAGAAGTCTGGGCACCAGGATGTAATGAATGGCTGGAAGTCTCTTCGATATCAAACTGTGGCGACTTTCAATCTCGCAGGGCCAACACTCGCTTTAGACCAGCAAAAGGCGCGAAAACCAAATATTTGCATACTCTCAACGGATCTGGGCTTGGTCTTCCTCGCACTCTTATAGCAATATTAGAAAACAATCAACAACCCGATGGGACAATAACAATTCCTGAAGTGCTACGTCCGTGGATGTCTGGTGAAGAAAAGATAGGATAGTTCAGCAGTAGCTAAGAAACAGCACAGGTTGCTAGCTCTTAGGGGGTGGAACCGGAAGCTCAGACACAGATACACCCACCCATTTATCTCCCTCATCAATCAACATCACAGGTATATCATCTCGAATAGGATATTTGCGTCCACAACCATCTTCTGTACACACAAGCCAACTGGTTTGATTCAACTCTAAATTACCCTCAGAATTCTGTACACACGCAGGACACCTTAGTATTTCCAACAAATCGTCACTGACCATTAAAACACCTCCGAAGCCAATATATACGCGAGTATACCATGAGCCCCACACAAAATAAGTATTAGACCAAAAACTAGAAATTGACAAACCGAAATAACCTTTATATAATATGAATAATCTGATTAGTCTTATAAATACAAACTATCCTGTTTGGATTGCTATGGTGTAAAGCGAAATTATATGATTGAATCAAAGATAGATTCTGATTTTCTACGGTACTTGATCTCAAGTGGCTTCCAGCCAGGAGACAGAGTGCCTCCACTAAACACCCTCACCGAAAAGCTAGGCTTGAGCATAAGCAAACTACGTGAACAACTAGAAGTAGCACGCACTCTGGGACTTGTTGAGGTTAAGCCACGTTCTGGCATACACTGCGCAGATTATGCCTTCTTCCCAGCCATAAAACAAACATTGTTGTTTGCCTTAGCTCTAGACAGTAGTTTGTTCAGTAAGTTTAGTGAATTACGCCACTACATTGAAGTGTGTTTTTTTGCAGAAGCTGTAGCAGAATTGACTGATGTCGACAAATCCCATTTGCAATCCTTGATTGTAGACGCGCAAAAAAAATTAGAAGGCTCACCCATCCGTATCCCTCACCAGGAACATCGAGATTTGCACTTGGAAATATTTCGACGACTCGACAATCCCTTTGTACAGGGACTACTTGAAGCGTATTGGGAAGCTTATGAGGCAGTAGAGCTCAACGTATATACGGATATCAACTATCTTCATAGACTGTGGAAGTACCATGCTCTTATCATTGATGGGATTATCAATGATGATATCGAATCTTCTCTTAAAGCTCTAGTTGAACACACTGAACTCCTAAATGTCAGAGACACTTAATATCACTAATAGTATTATGAACCTTGATACAAACACTTGTTTTGTACTAACCAACAGGAGAGCACATCTTGGTTAATAACCTAAAAGTAAATGACATTAATGATATTGATGTTGAACAGAACATCAATATCATTAATGATTTTTCTATACAAGTAGCTACACCTAACGGCTCGGGCAGCCAGACTTCCAATTTAGTCCTATTAAGATCATTATTCAAGATGGGTATACCTAGTAGTGGGAAAAATCTGTTTCCTTCTAACATACAGGGAATGCCTACCTGGTATACGATACGTTGCAGCCAAGAAGGGTATGTAGCACGCCGAGAAACCATCCAAATCATGGTGCTAATGAATCCTGAAACCGCCCTACAAGACATAAACAACATTCAATCTGGTGGTGTCTGCTTATATCCTGAAAGCGCCAAATACAATTTTGATCGTGAAGACATCACATATTACCCAATGCCAGTAAAACGTCTAGCGAAAGAATCAGGGGTTTCATCTGCTCTACGTCCTTATGTGTCCAACATGGTATATGTTGGAGTACTGGCTTCTGTACTAAGTATTGACCTGTTGGAAATTGAAAGTGCTCTTAGTTGGCACTTTAAAGGTCGCCAAAAGCTGGTTGATACAAACATGCCTGTAATCCAAGCGGCCTTTGATTGGTCACGGGAAAACCTCACCAAGACCGACCCGTTCCAAGTTGAACACACCAATTCAACAGATGGAACTATCATGGTAGATGGAAATTTCGCTGCAGCACTCGGTGCAATTTACGGAGGGGTAACAGTAATGGCGTGGTACCCTATCACACCTTCCACAAGCCTGGCGGATTCTCTAACCGAATATGCTAGGCTACTTCGCCACGATGCCGAAGGTCATGCTACTTATTCAATAATTCAAGCTGAAGACGAGTTAGCGGCAGCTGGCATGATAATGGGTGCAGGATGGGCAGGCGCACGTGCTATGACAGCAACCTCCGGACCAGGTATTAGCTTAATGTCCGAGTTTGCAGGATTCGGATACTATGCAGAGATACCAGCTGTTATATGGGATGTCCAACGTGTTGGACCAAGTACCGGTTTGCCTACACGTGTATCACAAGGTGATCTAACAGCATGCCACTGGTCAAGCCACGGTGACACAGAACACATATGCTTGCTTCCGGGAAATGTGTCTGAGTGTTTTGAGTTTGGTTGGCGTGCCTTTGATATTGCAGAACAGTACCAAACCCCAGTATTCGTACTAAGTGACCTAGACCTCGGAATGAACAATTGGATGACTAAGCCATTTAACTATCCAGATAAACCTATGAATCGAGGTAAAGTACTCACTGCTGATCAAGTCAATGAAAATGGGTTTAAGCGCTATTTTGACCTAGATGGCGACGGTATACCATATCGAACTCTGCCTGGTACTGTTGCAAATGGAGCATCATACTTCACTCGTGGTAGCGGTCATGATGAATCAGCAAAATATAGCGAGGATCCACAAGACTATGCAACCAATATGTCGCGATTACGACGTAAAATAGATTCGTCAAGAGAGACTCTACCAGCACCTATAGTCGAGCATAACAAAACTGCAAGCATAGGTTTTGTGGGATTTGGCTCTACTGATCCAGCCATCATTGAAGCTCGCGACCGTCTAGCTGTTATTGGAGTAGCATCAAGCTATTTGCGTGTACGTGCTTTGCCTGCTAGTTTCACAGTCTCAGACTTTATCGCATCTCATGAGAGAGTGTACGTGGTCGAAATGAACATTGAAGGACAATTGCACAAGTTGATTCAAATCCAGTCTCCGGAGTTGGCTACTAAAGTGGTGTCGCTAGCTCACTGTGATGGACTACCGCTTACAGCAAGCTGGATTGTCAGCCAGATACTTGAACAAGAGAGAGGGCCCAATGGGAAAATCAAGGATTAATACGAACCTGATAGGTCTTGAAAAGCAAGATTACAAAGGCAGTCCAACGACATTGTGTGCTGGTTGCGGACACAACTCAATATCTTCTCAAATAATAACTGCTGCATTTGAACTTGGTCTACAACCAGAGCAAGTAATAAAGATCAGCGGTATTGGTTGCTCTAGCAAAAGCCCAGCATACTTTATGAACAAGTCATTTTCTTTTAATTCAGTTCATGGTCGTATGCCATCTGTGGCCAGTGGCGCCATGTTGGCTAATAGAAATTTAGTCACCATTGGTATTAGCGGGGATGGTGATACTGGCAGTATTGGCCTTGGTCAATTTAAACATGCCATGAGAAGAAACACTCCAATGATATATATTGTTGAAAACAACGGAGTATATGGATTAACAAAAGGACAATTCTCAGTCACAGCAGATGAAGGACAAAACCTTAAATATTATGGCAAAAACAACTTGCCTCCTCTAGACCTTTGTTTGGAAGCTATAGTAGCAGACTGCGGATTCGTAGCACGTTCATTTGCAGGAGACCCAAAACAGGTACGTCCCCTGCTAAAGGCTGCAATCAGTTATGATGGCGCTGCACTACTAGACATCATCAGTCCTTGCGTAGCATTCAACAACACTAGTGATTCTACGAAAGGCTATGACTGGGTAAAAGAGCATGATGATCCATTACATGACATTACCTACATACCAATTCAAGAAGAAATCACAACACAATATGATCCTGGCGACACCAGCACGGTTACGCTGCATGATGGATCGCAAATCCTACTTCGCAAACTCGATGAATCATATGATCCTACGGATAAATTAGGTGCCATACAAGCACTACACAGTGCCAATAACGAAGAAAGTTTATTGACTGGACTGATTTATTATGATCCAAATCGACCCAATCTGATCCAATCTGAGAATCTAGTGGAATCACCATTGGTCCAACTGACCACAGATGCTTTGCGACCTAATGAAGAATCCCTAAGCCAGATTATGTCCAAGCTATAAAAATGATGGTGAGAATCAGTAACAAATAATGATCACAACACCAGATACAGAACTGCATGAAGCTTATCAGCATGCAC
>CAWWAV010000101.1:0-4792 GCA_963934935.1 uncultured Anaerolineales bacterium | reverse complement strand
ACATCATTTAGTAGTGATTTGACCATCTCTATAACTTCGTCTCCAGTAGCTAAGTTATTGTTACGAATTGGTTCACCTACTATATCGAGTATAGTCATTCTTGGGTCTAGTGATCCGTAAGGATCTTGGAATATCATATGGAAATGTTTTCTAACTTCTCGCAATTCCTTATTAGTCATTCTGGTTAGATCTAGCGTTTCACCAGTGTCTAACTTCAGGTAAATGCTACCTGAAGTAGAGTCTATGGCTCTAACAATACATCTGCCTAATGTCGTTTTACCACAACCAGATTCACCAACCAGTCCGAATGTTTCCCCTTCGTTTATGTAAAGACTTACATCATCTACAGCTTTTACTGCACCGACTTGCTTACGTAGAAATCCTTCTTCGATTGGGAAATATTTAGTTAGGTGAATTACTTCTAATAAAGCATCTCGATTTTCATAAGACGTATTATTTTTAGGCATATGTTTTTTCCTCTTCCTCACTGTGCAGGAAGCATCTTACGTAGTGTTCATTACCCATGTCTACTAGACCAGGTACTTTCAAATCACAAACATTGTCTATTATTTCATTACACCGGGATTGAAAACCGCATTGTGGCGGAAGATTTAATGGTACTGGCACATTGCCTCGAATCGCATCGAGTTTAGTTCCTTTACCGCTGGCCCCAAGTTTTGGTATGGATGCTAACAACCGTTGCGTATATGGATGTAAAGGATTGTGGAAAAGTTCTTTAGTACTAGCACTTTCCACAATCTTACCTAAATACATGACATGTACTACGTCAGCAATTTCGCAGATAACCCCTAAGTCATGTGTTATATACATTATGGCCATTCCAAGTTGTTCTTGCAGGTCTTGTAACAATTCTATAATCTGTGCTTGTACTGTAACATCTAGTGCAGTTGTGGGCTCATCAGCAATTAGCATTGATGGTTTGCATGATAATGCCATGGCTATCATCGCTCGTTGACGCATCCCTCCAGATAATTGGTGAGGCAATTCATCAAATCTTAACTGAGGATTTGACATTCCTACTCGATCCAACATATCAATAGCAATATCTTTTGCTTCATGTTGATCTTTTGTGCTATGAAGGAGTATCATTTCCATTATTTGGTCGCCAACAGTATGAACAGGAGATAAGCTGGTAAGAGGTTCTTGGAATATCATAGAGATTTCGCCACCTCTTATGGACCGTATAGTTTTACCATTTTTCTCTAAGCCAACCAATTCGGTTGTATGTCGATCGGACTTTGTAAATTGAATGCTGCCTGCTGATATATAACCAGGCTTGGGAACAATTCTCATGATTGATTGAGCAGTCACACTCTTCCCACAACCCGATTCGCCAATTATGCCCACAGTCTGACCTTGATGTACATCAAAACTAACTCCATCTACTGCTTTGAGAGTACCATCTGGTAATACGAACTGCGTGGATAAATTATTTACACTAAGTATTTTATTTGTTGACATCTTTCATATGATCCATTAGTTATTAGCTGTCATTTGGAGGCATAGCTTACATAAATAGTTTTCTTTTGCAGATACCCATCAAGTCCGTATTTCCCATCTTCTCCTCCGACGCCACTTAAACGATACCCAGAATGATAACCTTGTAATGCTTCACCAATAGGTCTGTTTACATATATTTCACCAAATTTTAGGTCGCGCGCAATCCTCATTACTCTATTTAGGTCCTGAGTAAAGACGTATGCAGCGAGGCCATAATCAGAATCATTGGCATGTTGCAGACCCTCTTCAAAGTCTTCAATCTGCATTATTGGTATGATGGGACCAAAGACCTCTTTTTGCATAATGTCAGTAGAGTTGTCATTAACTGTTAACACTGTAGGTTCGAACCAGTGTCCATTACTGTAAAGGCCATGGTCTAGGCGCTTGCCACCAGTCAATATTTCTGCTCCCTCAGCGGTGGCTGTTTCTACTATCGCCTCTAGTTTTTCCAACTCCATTCTGTTGAACTTTGGTCCGATATCGACTGAAGTTAGCGGATCGCCGATTTGCAGTTTTTCAACATGAACAAGAAATCGATTGATAAATTCTTCTGCTACTTTGTTGTGTACATATAGTCTTTCATTACAAGTGCACACTTGTCCACAATTAGCAAAACGTGCAGTAGCAGCATATTCGACAGCTTTATCAATATCAGCATCTTCCATAACAATAAAGGGTGCTTTACCACCCAATTCTAGCCTCACCATGGTTATATTGTCAGCAGCCGCTCGAAATATCTCTCTGCCTCCACGAACACTGCCAGTCATACTGACAAGTTGAGTGATTGGATTGCTCACTAGTGCTTCACCAACAGTAGGCCCTGTTCCAGTCACTACATTAAACACGCCAGAAGGTAAACCAGCCTCGTGAGACAGGTGAGCCATTCTTAATCCTGAAAGCGGTGCTTCTTCATGGGATTTTAGGACCATAGTATTACCTGCAACAAGTCCGGGACCTAGTTTACGAGCAACTAGTGCTAATGGATAATTCCATGCAATTAGAGCTACTGTAACTCCATACGGTATGCGCCTAATCCATATTTCCTCATCCACATTATCAGATGGTACTATGTCTCCTTCAATGCGCCTGGCACCCTCGGCAGAGTATTTCAAAAATTGAATAGTTGCATCAACTTCACCATAAGCTTGATCTAGCGGTTTCCCCTGCTCAGAAACAATCAAATGTGCCAGATTATCTCTGTCAGTGTCTACCAATTCAGCTAATCTTATAATCAACTTTGCCCTTTCAATAGCTGGCAATGCTTCCCATGCTGGTTGGGCAGCTTGCGCTGCCTCAAGTGCACGTTGAGCATCGTCTTTAGAGCCGGCCGGTATGGTAGCCACGACCTCTTCATTAGCCGGATTTTCCACTTCGATTACTTCCTGATTAGTAGAGCTGGTCCATTGGCCGTTGATATAGATCTGATACTGGTTAGGTTTTTTTGTACTGTCTATAATCATATATTAGATTCTCCTAGCATATGTTTCGACAGAGAATTTCTGTCAAATTCCACTCCGTGACCTATGCAATCAGGGATCATTGCATAGCCATCTTGTAATCTTAAAGTTTGTTTGAGAAAAGGTTCTATTCCAAATCCATGCACTTCCAAATAAGAGTGGTTAGGTACAGCAGCCAGTAGGTGGACATGTAAATCATGTACACCGTGACTTGTAACTGGTAAATTGTAGGCCTCTGCTAGTGATGCCACTTTCATCCAAGGTGTGATACCACCAAGGGTTGCTACATCAGGCTCAGGAAAATCTATCGCTCCACTTGCGATTAGCTTTTGGAATTCATACAAAGAATGGAGATTTTCACCAGTGGCAATGGGGATGCGGGATTTGCTTGCAATCTTTATGTGTCCTTCGACGTCGTCTGGAATAATCGGCTCCTCAAGCCAGAATAGATCGAACTCTTCTAATGCATCAGACATGTAAATTGTTTGCGGAACATTCCATCTCATATTTGCATCAGCCATTAGCACTATATCTGGGCCTACCTCTTTTCTTAGTGCTTTTACTCTATTAAGATCATGGTCATGGTCTTCGTGTCCTATCTTAGTTTTAATAGCCTTGAAACCTTCTTTGAGGAATCCTTCTGTTTGCTTTAGCAATTCATCAATTGACAGATCCAGATCAATTGCGCCGGCATAAGCTTTTACGCGGTCAGTAGTTCCGCCTAGTAAATTGTGTAATGGAAGATTACTGTACTTTGCTTTGAGGTCCCATAAGGCTATATCTACAGCAGCAATTGCAAAAGATGCAAGACCACCTCTGCCAACAAAATGTAAATGCCAATACATTTCGTCCCAGAGTTTTTCAGTGTAGAACGGATCCTGGCCTAATAGTAGAGGCGCTAGATCTTCGACAGCGAGGTCATATACAGAGCGTCCTCCAATACTAGACACCGTGTAAGTGTAGCCTAATCCGGAGATGGATTTCCCACAAAAGACCTCCACTGTAATCAATGCAAAGTCTTTCATTGTGCCATGTGTCGAGTCTGTTAGAACCTTCGGTAATGGTATTCGATACAGATTTATGTCTACACTTGTGATTTTCATTAGATTCCCTGTAGCTAATTACTAGAAATTATGTGCCGATTGTAGGCCGATCAATAGATGCTTGTTTCTCAAGAATTGTCCGCTTTTCATCTGCAGACAATTCCATGCTTGCTTCAGTATCCAAGTGTGTTGCTTCAGTGAATCTAAGATTGCTCCCTTTTAGTTCTGGTCGAGACAAATCTAAGCTCAAATCACAATCAAACCGAGCTAAGAAACATCTTACTTCATTTCTCTCATGTGGAACTTCTAGGCTTCTTGTACGTATGTGACATAGACCCCATGTAATGCCACGACCGTCACCGTTGTCCGCGAACATATCATGTGCAAATGCACCAGGTGCTACTGGGGGCATTACTATATGGGATTTCACCTCAAAATTTATACCATCTTGTGAGAATTGTATAGTGTTTTTTTCAGGGCCATCCAGACTAATTATAGAAGCGATTCCATCCCGAAATGGGAAAAGACAAGTCTCATGACCGGAGTTTGTGATTGGGTTGAATTCGGATTTAATAAACGGTCCAGTTGGTTTGTCAGCTATTGCCACTCCCTGTGCCCGTAGAAAGGCGCGTTCAGATTTGTCCACTGGAGAGCCTTTGTAATAAATCAATATCTTGTTATTGAATACTATGGGATGGGGATCATGCGTTGCGCATCCATCCCAGTCATCTGGTCCACCGCGAGATATTACCGGTTGGTCATGTCGATGCC
>CAWWAV010000100.1:0-4816 GCA_963934935.1 uncultured Anaerolineales bacterium | reverse complement strand
CCAAGAAATTGTTCGCCACAAGGATTAGTAGATTCTAACTGATATAGGTGAGGTAACGGATTCTGACGATTTGCAGCATCTAAAAACAGCACCCCTGGCTCTCCATTATGATGAGCATATTTGACAATGGTATCGAACAAATCTCGAGCCTGTACAGTTTTTGTGGCTTTTCCTGTTTCAGGATGAATAAGGTCGAATGATTTATCATTATTTACAGCAGTCATGAAATCATCAGTAACACCAACTGATATATTAAAATTGGTAATTTGATTTTCATCAGTTTTACAAGTGATAAAATCATAAATATCTGGATGGTCCACTCTCAAAACAGCCATATTTGCTCCACGACGAGTCCCACCCTGAGCAATCTCACCAAATGCTCTATCATACACGCGCAAAAACCCAACTGGGCCTGTTGCCTCACCAGCTGATGATTTGACTATCGATCCTCTAGGACGCAGATTCGAAAATGAGAATCCATTACCCCCACCTGTCTGCTGAATCAGGGCAGCATCTCTTAGGGTCTGAAAAATTCCAGCGGAATCACCACCCATGTCATCAGATATTGGAAGCACAAAACAAGCTGCTAACTGTCCCAAAGGAGTACCTGCTCCTGTAAAAGTAGGTGAATTTGGCAGAAATCGTAGTTCTGTTAGGAGTTGATAAAAATCTTCAGCGACAGTATCAGGATCAGAATCAAAGTCGCGCTCTGCAAGAGCTACGTTATACGCAACTCTCCAAAACATTTCCTCTGTCGTCTCTATAGGATTGCCATCATCACCACGTCGTAAATAGCGCTTTTCCAGCACAACTTGTGCATTTTCTGTGAGTAGATTAGCTGGCCGCAGATGATAGTTGGTATCTGTTTTACTAACATCTCCTTTACTGTCTAGATTATATTCTGAAGTTTTGTTTCCAGTTTCAATCATTGCTGCTCTCCTCTACCATTACTATACTAATAATCTATCAATTTCTTCTCGTACAGATTGTAAATCACTCAAGCCAAGATAAACTATCGCATAACGAATGTATGCTATCTGATCCAACAATTTCAATCCCTCTATCACTATATCTCCTACAACACGACTTGAAATTTCTGTTTTACCCATTACTAACAATCTGCTTTCTATTTCTCCAACTAACCTAGTTATATCTGCACTAGCAACTGGCCTTTTTGCGCAAGCGACACGTATACCATTCTCTAGTTTCTCTCGATCAAATTCCTCACGCCGTCCATCTTGTTTTATCAGAAAAGGCAAAGATTTTACAGCCCTTTCATATGTAGTGTATCGATCATCACAATCTTTACACTTTCTCCTACGCCTTACTCCTCCCCTAGAGTCATGATCAGTATCAATTACTCTGGATCTATCAGAGTCACAAAATGGACATTTCATTATGTGACTAACACACTCTATAATCCTAAATTAATCACAATAAAACCACAATAAAACACTATATGTATGCTCACTGGCGTCTTATATCCGATATGTCGGGTTGAACAATGGCAGTCTATCATGTACCTTGGATTTTTCAAAGCATGTCCCCGTAAGTTTTAACCTTAAATTTTTCTATGGCATTGATCAATCGAAGTGCTAACCACAATGTAGTCTATTAGCAAAGTACCTATACGCAATTTAGCCGAATAAGTACTACTCAAAACAAGATATTCCGATAGTTGCACATTAATTACCTAACGTTATGTCAAGAACGACGTCGCAGAAATGCAGGAACGTCTAAGGAACTAGGATCAAACGCTTTGTCAATAAGATCTGCCGATTTGTATGTACTCTGATCCATCTGTAGATCCTCGCTCACCTCAGCTTCTACATCTACTGTTTGTATTTTTTCTAATTTTATGTCCGATTCTGTGTTGTCTGTTTGGGTGGCTGATATCTTTTCATAATAATCAAGTGCTCTTGTTCGCATAGCTCCACCACGGTCAAATCCAGTTGCTATAACAGTCATCCTTATTTCATCGCCCATAGTAGGATCGACTACTGCTCCAAAGATTAAGTTTACATCTGGATGCGCAGTCTCCTTTATAATTGCAGCTGCTTGATTCACCTCATACAAACTCAGATCTGAACCTCCTGTAACATTAAATAAGATGCCGCGAGCTCCATCAATACTAATGTCTAGCAGCTGACTATTTATAGCATCTTCTGCAGCAAACCTAGCTCTATCCTCTCCAGATCCACTACCAACTGCCATCAGTGCGGCTCCACCTTCCGCCATAATTGTTCTAACATCGGCAAAATCAAGATTGATAAGTCCAGGTACAGTGATTAATTCTGAAATACCTTGAACCCCTTGATGAAGCACGCCATCTGCTTCCTTTAGAGAATCATATAATGAGGCATCTTTATCAACTAATTGTAGTAGCCTGTCATTAGGAATGACAATTAAAGTATCTGCCTTGCTTTTTAGATGTTGTATCCCATCCTCTGCAAGTTGTTGTCTGCGAGACCCCTCAAAAGTAAAAGGGCGAGTGACAACACCGATAGTAAGTGTTCTCATATCCTTTGCAATCTGAGCTATGATGGGCGCGGCTCCGGTACCAGTACCGCCACCCATTCCAGCAGTAATAAAGATCATATCAGCGCCTTTAAGAACATCGCACAATTCGTCAGCAGATTCTTCGGCAGCTTTAGCTCCAATTTCGGGATTGCCACCTGCCCCCAATCCCCGAGTTAACTTAGGTCCAATTCGTACTCGACATGTCGCTTCGGACTGGAGCAGAGCCTGAGCATCTGTATTGACTGCAATAAATTCAACACCCTGCAAACCATCCGCAATCATACGATTTACAGCATTAGTTCCGCCTCCTCCTACGCCAACAACTTTTATTCTTGCAAATGTCTCTGTCTGTGGTGATGGTTTCATGCGAATAGACCTCCTATCCTGCTGAGAACTGTGTCTCAGATTTCCAGAACCATGTTTGTGGTTTTCTTGTTGCTGATCTGTCCGAGTTGACGGAGCTACAAAATCTGAAGGTTTACTATTTGATTCTTTGTCTATATTTGACATTCTACTTTGTTCCATTTCCATTGAAATTCCACCTACCTTTTATACCCTTTTTTTATTTCAGATATATTATGATTGTACTAAGCCTCTTACCTGTTTTACCATGCCTCGTTCTTTCCTACAACAAGCTCACACCATTTTCAAATAACTCCAACACAAGATTTTACAATACTAAGGAGTTAACCGTTTGGCCCAATCCTTGATTACTCCCCACATTTTTTGGCTCGATCCAGAACTTGTTTTGTAATGTCCATTGTCAGAATGGCCATTGACACTAACTCCGTTAAATGTGCCAGATTCACGAGCTGCCCAGTTTAACAGCCCAACACTAGTGGCAAATTCAGGGCCTTGCAATTGATCCACAAGACCATGTAAGTCACTGGGCTCAGATACTCGTACTGGTAATCCTAAAGACCCTGTAGCTAACTGCCTAAAACCTGCCAAACGAGATGTACCTCCAGTCAACACAACACCAGCGGGTAGCAAGCTATCATAACCAGAACGCTTGACTTCTTTAAGCAATAGATCAAAAATCTCTTCAGCTCGAGCTTCAACAACATCTGCCAATTTAGACCTGCTCATCTCAATAGGTTGCTCATGTCCAAACGGCTTTACGCGGAAAACCTCACTACTGTCTACTTCCTGAGTGCAAGCGTGTCCATGTGCAATCTTTACCTCTTCAGCAGCTGCTGCGGGTAACCGAAGCCCATGGGATACATCAGCAGTAATATTGTTTCCGCCCACGGGTAGCACTGCAGTGTGCCAAACATTTCCTTCTATAAAAATCGCAACATCCATCGTACCACCACCAACATCACACGACACAACTCCTAAGTCACGCTCAGTATCAGTAAGAGATGCCTCCGAAGCAGCTAATGGATTCAGAACAAACTGTTCTACCACAACACCAGCATCCTCTATACACTGTGACAGATTCTTGACAGTTGTGCTAGCGGCCGTAATTATGTGAGCTTCAACCTCAAGACGAAACCCATGCATACCTAGAGGCATACGTATGCCCTCTTGACCATCAACTATAAAATTACGTGGGATTATGTGAAGCACTTCCCGATTATGGGGTATCACTATTGCTCTCGCAGCATCTAATGCACGATCAATATCATCTTGAGTAATAATACTCTCGCCCGATATTCCGACCACGCCATGGCTGTTAATAGCATCTATGTGTGCTCCAGCTATACTTACAAATGCACTATCGATTTCATAACCAGCTGACCTCTCTGCAGCTTCCACAGCTTCACGAATAGACATTTTGGCTTCTTCCATATTAACTACTACACCCCTTCTCAGACCTTTTGAAGGAGCTACTCCCACCCCAAGTATTTCATATTCATCAGTAACCAATAATTCGGCTACCAAAACACACACCTTGGTTGTGCCAACATCAATTGCAGTAATTAATTTAGTGTTAGTCATAGCATACCTTTTGTACTGTTATTTAATAAATCACTATAAAAAATTCTCATTCCCGATGAAATGGTGTACCAGGCTCAACCACACTAACTACCTTCGGCCAAATACCTCTACTCATCAAATTTTCGATAAGAGTTTCATACACCAAAAGTTTTGTGCCCATATTGTTCCCGGTACCAAAATAACCTCGCCAGTCTCTACCATCTTGATACGAAAGACCTTGGCCTACATCATAGTGTAGCAATTCTATATTTGGCCGCAAGGTCTTCAATTGTCTAGCACCTTCCAACACATCAATGGGAATCTGCTCATCAATGCCAAGAGTCTCTGTTGCATCATCGACTATAATGGGAAG
>CAWWAV010000099.1:0-4914 GCA_963934935.1 uncultured Anaerolineales bacterium | reverse complement strand
AATTTTCTGCACAATAACTTGCAATCACATCATCAGACAAATTGTTTGTTGTGGCCACAATAACATCGTTTAGTATCTGAGATCGCTCTGCACGCCGAATCACATGCGATAACAATGGCTTGTCAACCACCTTCGCCATCACTTTGCCAGGCAATCTAGTCGAACTCATCCGACTTTGTACAATCGCAGCTATTTTCATAGTTTCATCAATCGATCATCTCAAAAAGTTATTCCAAGCACAATAAAAAAACGAAAACCTATTATTCATTACAGTTCACGACTTATAAGTTCGTATGTTGCATTGTTAGATACAAGCACATCTAAGGTTTTTGGACCGCAATTAAACAACAAATCGACTATGGAAAGATGTGACACAAATCCGTCGAACAACTGAGGATATTGTGGGTGTGTGTAATCTTGAAAATATACCTTGACACCAGAATCCTTAAATTTGTCTACATCAACATAGTTGGATCCTAATGCTCCAAACACGAACATAGTAGCTTTTGTTTTCAAACACATATCCAAGATCAAATCTGACTTACTTCCTTGTATAGATAATTCAGACATCTTACAGTATTTAACATCGATACCTATTGAATCAAGAAAGAATTTCATTAGATGCTCATTTAAATCACTAAGATATCTCCAATCTGTCTGGTAAACATCCTTAAAAAAATCTGCGTAGAGAGCAAAGTATGGTGCTTTACTATAACATGACACAAGAGATTTCCAATGTTTAGTAGCCCATGATCCATCATTCACTATGCGAGCATCCTTGAGTTTTGTTTGTAAATGATTTTTTCTATGCACCGGTACTGTTAACCAAAATGGTCCATTGGGTCCTTTAATCTTGTTTCTGTTGTTATAGTCGTTGACTTGATATTGCACATCATCCATATAGCAAAATGTATCGGCTAACACAATCTTATGAAAGAGACCGATCCAGGGTAAATAAGACGACTGATGACCAGTTAATATCATATTTACAAAAATAAATCCGATAGAACTTGTTCAATCCTACATATCTGTGTTTCATTTAATGCGGGGAAGACAGGTATTGACAACACAGAGGCAGAGATTTCCTCAGAACAAGGAAAATGTGCTTGCGGCAGACCCAGGAGCTTGTGTAGTAGTTCATTATTATGTACTGGTTGAATACAAGAAATTCTATTCTGATCAAAAACCATTTTACAATCCTGCAATCTAGAACCTAATTTCAGGACAAACCTATACCAATTTGGACTAGCATCTTCAGCACCTAATTGCAACAAGCTCTCGGAATCTTTTCCAATAGCATCAATATATCTCTGAGCATTTTTGCTTCTTTGCGTTATAAAGCTTGGCAAACGCTCCAATTGCGAGATACCCAAAGCAGCTTGAAAATCAGTCATCTGAAAGTTAAAACTCGGATAATAATTATCACGACCATCATAATCACGATAATCACGTACTTGGTCAATTAGACTTTTGTCATGCGACAACACCATTCCGCCTTGTCCAGTAGTAATCATTTTGGTAGCATAAAACGAAAAAATTGCAATGTCTCCTACAAGACCAACCTTCCTGTCATCAAAACTTGCACCAATAGATTGACAACAATCTTCCACGATTTTTATGCCTAAATCCTTATATATTCTTGTGTCAACTGGAACACCATAAGTATGTGTCAAAACTAACGCCTCAGTCGTAGGGGTTAATGCATTGAAACACATATCGTACGTAGGGTTGAAATCTCCTGTAGAAACATCCACAGGTATAGGAGTTGCTCCGACCCAATAAACTGCATTTAACAAAGCTGAACAAGCATAAGTTGGCACTAAAACATCCGACCCTTTTCCTATGCCAAGTGCTTTTAATGCCAAGAACAATGCAGAGGTGCCACTAGACACTGCGACTCCCGATAAGTTGGATGTATTCTGTCCGTCAGACATATATCTGCACAAAGCTTCTTCAAATTCAATAACCTTGGATCCTTGAGCTAACCATCCCGTACTTATAGAATCGCTAACTGCTTCTAAATCTGGTTTCGATATATATGGACTGTTATGTTGAATAACTTTTTTGCAAATATTATTTTTACTCAAAAATCTCACCATTAAATTCTTTCGAGATCTTACCTCCAGACCATTGATAATCAGTTATTAAAATTGCGTTACCACCAGTAGACACTAAAACTCCTGCTGATGTGCTGCTAATAATTGTTCCAGGAGCAGATTCGTCTGTCCCATCAGGCGACAATCTAGTACGCCACACAATAAATTTAGCACCTTGCAAATAAGTAAAAGCTCCAGGATAAGGCCTGGTTAGTCCTTTAACTAAATTATAAATATCAGTGTCTATTGAAGACCAATCAATGTAACCATCTGATGGTTTTCTGGGAGGATAATAAGTTGCTTGACTTTCATCCTGAGAAACTCTATTAATAATACCTAACTGCATATCCTCTAACACCTTAATGAGAAGTTTCGGCGCGACTGAAGCAAGTTTGAATGTAAGGGACAGGATATCATCCTCATCAAGTATGCTCACGCTATCCTGGGCAATAATATCACCGGTATCTATACCCTCATCTAGGTAATGTACAGTGTACCCCATTTGGTTTTCACCGTTAATAAGTGCCCAATTCTCTGGATGAGCACCGCGATACTTGGGTAGTGGCGCCATATGTAGATTTATAGCTCCTAGTTTTGCAAGATCAAGAACATGATCCCCTAATATGTTGCGATAAGAAGAAATGACCAATATATCAGGTGCAATCTCACGTATTGTTTTTACAATATCCCCACCATCAATGACCTTATTACACTTAATGACTTTAATAGAATGATGAATAGCCAGGTCAGATACTGATGGATACCAAATGTTCTCGTCTTCGCGCGGAACATTCGTAATCACCAATGACGGGTAAAACCCTGAACTAACAAGAGCGTTTAAAGAACAACAACCATATATATGATTCCCAAAAAATACGATCTTCAATTTACTGTTGTTTTTCAATGACATGCTTCCAAGACACTGGCTGGTACTTTGACACATCAGTGATTAGACGAGCTCCTATGACAATATCTAAATAACGAGGATGTAGTTCTGGTTCCGTATTGCCACAGCGAAACACTCTCACATCGTCACTGTCCAATATAGAGCCTGCACTCAGATCATTCAGAAAATACACGCCCAACCTTGTACGTTCACAAATCGATACTTCATCTTCATATATCCCTCTACGAACATTTCCATATAAAGAGACGTTGTCCTGATCATTTATGACTTGATTTCTATACTCAGGATCATTTTCTACCTTTCTAACTTCTTGCACCATACTGAACAATTCTTTTGGTTCAATAGCAAAAAAATGGTCCGGTCCTGCAACACTACGATCATATGTGTAGTGTTTCTCTAATAACTTAGCACCCAATGCCACAGCAAGTCCCGGCGCAGTTGTGGGATGAACTGAATGATCAGAAAAACCAACTGGAACAGAGAAAGCATCATCATAAAATTGCATATTGACAAGATTAAGACCCTCTAAAGAGGCAGGATAGGCTGAAACACAATGTAAAAGTGCCTTAGGCACTGATCCCAACGCCATTAATGCTTCTTCTACCTGACCTACAGTATGCACTCCAGTACCAATAATCACAGGTAATTGTGCTGATGCAGCTCTCAACAACAATGGAATGTTCGAAATCGCAAATGATGGAATCTTGATAAAATCCACACCACCCTTTAGCATCACTTCTAGACCAATAAACCCATCTGTGGATGCACCAAATAACATGCCATGGTCATTAGTGTATTGCCTCAGCTCTCCAACCCACTCATTCGGAATCTCTTTTCGCCTAATCACTTCAGCCAAATCTTCATCACCATAATGAGCCGGATACTTTGTGTTAGGCGGATAACATTCGGCAGAAAAAACCACTTGTATCTTAACAGCACTGCACCCTGCTTCACCAGCAATATCAATCAGATTTTTTGCCCTGGATATTTTTCCATCATGATTGGATCCCATTTCAGCGATAACAAAACATTCGTTTGTTCCACCAACAGAGTATGATCCTATAGAAATTGGTTTCTTAGTCATCAAATTCATTCCGTACATATCTTGTAATTACAATATTGTCCTCACATCGCTTGTCTACTAACAATACAGTCTAATCATGCGCTAAAGTCGTATCAAATACTCTGGCCGTCATGCCATGATATTCATATGCATATTCTGGAGTTTTATCTATGCCCAACATAATTTTGTCTAATTCCTTACATCCAAGTTTGGCAAAAACACGTTTGTAATTACGGGCAAAAACATATTCACAATTTCCATATTCCTGCTCGACCACTACAACATATCTACTAGCAATACGCACCATTTCTGAGAAAACTTTACTGCTAGATGGATGTACATGCATAAGTACTGCCATAGAAAAAACCACATCTATGCTCTTGTCAGAAATGCTATGTAGTGACTCTTCGAAACTGCCTACAACAATTGATGATTCCGAATACAGTTTCGGATATACATTACTCATCAATTCAACAGCATCTGAATTTATTTCCATTCCGTACAGATTCGTGTAACCACTTGTTCGCAAAACTTCAAGATTAGTACCACAATTACAACCTAATTCCATAATGTGCAAATCCGTGTTGACATAAGGTTTCCAAAATTCCTCTAAAAACCTAACTAATGCTTTTGGTTTGTTATGATAATGACTTGGTCTATTTAGGTTTGAATCCTGGTTGACCTCTGACCCCCAAATCCTACGGCATGCATCGGCATTCCATATCCAAGGAGGTGTATAAGATTTTTCAATAATGTATTGATTGATCTCACTGACAATTTTGTCTAATCCCTTGGGCTTAAACGCGTTTCCTTTTGAATCCAAGCGATTCCTATAGAAAATGATTTTT
>CAWWAV010000098.1:0-4975 GCA_963934935.1 uncultured Anaerolineales bacterium | reverse complement strand
GAGAATGTTCAACAATAATCTTGGACATTGAATACTTTTTGTTAAGGCGAGAAATATGAGTGAGAAATATGAGTAAAACATCTGCAAAAATGACGTACAAATCTCTCAAACAGTCAGTTGAAAATGTGTGGGAGAACCGGTTTTCTTCTATTGTGCGCGATAGGATATTTCAGCGACTTGTTATGGCTAATTTACTTTGGTCTTTCACTCATTTTGCTTATGTTCTTGTGTCAGGATGGGTTGTATTCTTACTAACAAACTCACCAGCCAAAGTTATTCTCCTAACGTTTTTTCAGTTTTCAGCACTGCCAATAGTAGGACTATTCTCTGGTACATTGATTGATAGGATAGGTAACCGTATGATAATGATTGTTTCACAGGTTACATATACGTTTATTTATTTGGGTACAGCTCTACTTATTTTCTTAGATAGACTTGAATTTTGGCATCTTGCTGCTGCAGCAGTAGTAACAGGATTATGTTGGGCTATTGATTGGCCGGCGCGTAGGTCAATCCTAACGCATGTGGTTGGAGAAACACGAGTCACAGATGGTTATATAGTTGATTATTCTATACAGACACTTGGTCGCGTACTTGGTTCAGCCGCGGCTGGTATTGTTACGCAAGCTCTAGGGGAGGCCTGGTCTTTCATGAGTTTTGTAGGACTATCTTTCCTTGCAGTAATTCTGATTAGCGGTTTAGCAAACTATCAATCTGGAGAAACAACTCGGTCAGTACCTGGTTTTACAAAAATCCGCTTCAAAGAAGTGTGGAATTATGTCAGTCGCAACAATATTATACTTGGCGTGTTGCTAGTGACAATGTGTATAAATTTTTTTGTGGTTCCTAACCGCAGTTTATTTCCAGTTTTTGCTAGTGCCGTGCTAGGTGGTGATGCATTGTACCTTGGATATCTTGCAGTTTCTTACTCGCTTGGCGGTTTTATAGGAATTTTCCTGACTTATTGGGGATTAGCCTATTATAAGAACACCAATTTGTTCATCATCGGTTCATTGCTTCAAGGAGTATCTTTCGCCTCATTTGCATTATCCTCTAATTTACTCCTTTCCATTGGTGTTCTGTTTTTGGCTGGTATAGGGTCAGCATATTTTGGTACTTTACAGAGTGAAATACTTCTTACTCAAAGTGACAGCAAGATGAGGAATAGCGTTTTTGGCTGGCTTGTGGTGGCAATTGGCCTGCAGCCCTTTGGTAGACTGCACCTGACGGCTATCACATCATTCTTGGGTGCTAGAATGGCTTTTGGCCTAACTGCTACCATTGCTGTTGTGCTGCTAGCAATAATTTCCTTGCGACTGTCTGGATTTTGGCAATCAATTGCAGAAAAGTCATCTGATTAATTATTGCTTTTCAATATGCTTAGTAATATACTATTCGTTGTTATTGAGCAGTATCATTTGGATAGCTACCAAATATTTGAGTCCAGCTCATATGTGATTTGAATCGTATTAATTTGAGTATGGGCCGAGGTATATATTTACATGGTAAAAGCAGGATTGGTTGATACAGACTGGATTGTAAGCATATCTATACTCGCAGTTTATTGTCTAAATTAGGGTGCTTCATGGGATGTATCAATAATAGAAAGAATATTATTTACTATAAAAACAAACGGGAGACATAGAAAATGGGCCGCAATCGCAAACATATCCGTGTGACATACAGTACATTGGGCAGTCCTGATCCTCTCTTGGATCAATATTATGAAGAGGATGTAGTCGCTGCTAAAACTGACTTTGGTCAGACATTTCCAATGTACATTAATGGTGAGTGGGTAAATGCCAATGACACCTTTACTAGCATTAGCCCAGCTGATACTAGCTTAACAATCGGTCATTTCCAAAGCGCAACAGAAGAAGATGTATCTACTGCTGTACAAGCTGCTCGACAGGCTTTTCCAGATTGGAGTAATACACCCTGGCAGGAACGAATTGAGCTGCTAGAAAAAGTTGCTAATCTGATTAGTGAACGGTTATTTTTGCTGGGTGCTGTAATTAGTATGGAAGTGGGAAAAAATCGATTGGAATCAATTGGTGAAGCTGAGGAAGCAGCTGATTTAATTCGTCAGTCTATTAACACCATGCGCGAAAATGACGGATTTGTCAGACAGTTAGGGTCAGAGGACGATAGTATTAGGAACTATAGTGTACTGAAGCCTTATGGTGTATGGGGAGTGATATCACCGTTTAATTTTCCATTTGCATTGTCGGCAGGACCAGCAGGCGCTGCGCTAGTAGCTGGCAATACAGTGGTGCATAAGCCGGCCGATGATGCTCCATATACCGCATTTCTTCTGGCTCAGTGTTTTCAGGATGCAGGTATCCCATCAGGTGTGTATAACATGGTGACTGGCAGTGATGAACCCGGAAAAGCCCTTGTCGCAAACGCTGATGTTAACGGAATCACCTTTACAGGCAGTTACGATGTGGGTAAGAGTATTTTGCATGAATATGGATCTGGCGGGGAGTATGTGCGACCGGTTGTAGCCGAAATGGGCGGCAAGAATGCTGCTATTGTTACTAAAAACGCTGACCTTGATAAAGCTGCTCAAGGAGTGATGCGTTCCGCTTTTGGTGCCACAGGACAGAAATGTACGGCATGCTCACGTGTGTATGTCCATAATGAAGTAAAGACAGAATTTACAGCGAAGTTGGTAGAGCTCACAAAGCAGATTAAAGTAGGCGACCCGACGGTGCGAGAGAATTATATTGGTCCTCTTATCAACGAATCGGCTTACAACGCTTATAGGACATATGTATCCGATATGGCATCTGACGGAGAAATATTAGTTGGTGGGGAGACGCTAAGTGACCGCGGATATTTTGTCGCACCAACAGTGGTTGATAACTTGCCTTTTGACCATTATGCTTGGACTAAGGAGCTGTTTGTACCACTAGTAGTAGTAGGCGAATTTGAGGATAAAAAAGAAGCAATGCATATGGTGAATGATGTTTCACTTGGATTGTCTGCAGGAATATATACCGAGGATAGGAACGAGATACAATGGTTCCTGGACAACGTTGAAGCTGGTGTCATTTATGTCAATCGTACTGCTGGCGCTACCACTGGCGCTTGGCCCGGTTATCAGGCTTTTGGCGGTTGGAAAGGTAGTACGGGTACTAATAAATCAAACACGGGCAATTTTTATCTGCAGCAATATATGCGCGAGCAAGGTCAGACTATTGTTACTTGATTTGTAACATATTGTAGTAGCACCAGTTCATTAGTGGACGAATTCGTTGTGTAATACGTGGTAGAAACAAATGTTGCTGAGATTTTGGTTACAAAACTCAGGTGAAACAAATCGAATTCAATAAGAATTGTATAGTGTTAAATTCAGTACAATGGACTCTTTGATCGTGTTGATCTGCATTGCTTAACTATAAAGGTGCAATTGATAAGCGAAAAAACTGAAAGTGCCAATGTAGTGATTGTTGGGGCAGGTATCGCGGGTATATCGGCAGCATATCATCTTGCAGTCAAACAGGGCATGACGAATGTCGTCATGATTGATGAAAGAGATCCTCTAACCCTTACTAGCGATAAATCAATGGAGTGTTACCGCAACTGGTGGCCGGGCCCAAATGATCATATGGTCTGCTTCATGAATCGCAGCATAGATCTTATGGAGGACTTAGCCCGAGATACTGACAATTTGATTCATCTCAATCGACGTGGTTACCTATTCATGACAGGAGATGAGAATCGAATAAATATAATTAAAGATGCTGCTGTTGAAACATCGTATTTTGGTGCTGGACCTCTTCGCATTCATGACATTGGATCAAATGTAACTGATTATGCACCGTCCCCTGCTTGGGGTTTTGAAAATCAAGGCTCTGGGGCTGATCTGCTATTAGATAAGCAATTAATTGCTAAGCATTATCCATATATTACATCTGATGTAGTTGCAGCTCTTCATGTGAGGCGTGCTGGTTGGTTTAGTGCCCAGCAGATGGGTATGTATATGTTGGAGCAAGCACTAGATCATGGTGTTCGTATTTGCAAATCGAAATTGACTAGCATTGGACTTAAGTCGGGTCATGTGGACACTGTGCATCTACAGAGTGCAAACCAAACATACAGTATTAATACTGAAATATTGGTAATAGCGGGCGGTCCTTTTGTTAATAAGATTACTTCTATGATTGATGTCAACCTACCAGTATCTAATGAACTTCATACTAAGATGGCTTTCCAAGACTACCAAGGCATAGTGGGTCGTGACGCACCATTGATGATCTGGGAAGATCCGGTATATTTGTCGTGGTTACCTGATGAGCGTGCCGAGTTGGAATCAGATGAAAGCGTCCGATGGATGTTAGAGGAGTTTCCGGGAGGGATGCATTTTAGGCCCGACGGAGGTGTTAATAGCCCCATCCTTTTGATGCAGCTGTCTTATGGTGTTGACGTAGCTGAACCAATCTGGCCACCAAAGTTTGATTCATTTGCAACTGATATTCTATTGCGTGGATTGATGCCTATGGTACCGGATTTATCTAGATACATCGGTAAAATGAGACGCACTTTTGTTGACGGAGGATACTATTGTAAGACCAGTGATAATCGACCCTTAATTGGTCCTCTATCGGTAGAGGGTGCTTTTGTAATAGGTGCTTTTTCGGGTTATGGACTAATGGCTTCGCAGGCTGCTGGCGAACTTCTTGCGGCACATGTTGTTGGGCACCAACTTCCAACATATGCTGATGCCTTTTTGGTTGATCGATACGAAGATTCTAAATATGGGGACATAGCAAATCAGATGCAAGACAAATTTGGGCAACTATAATCCATTGTATTCAATAACAAGTTCGCATTTAAAGTATTGTAGTTTCTGTGATTATGTAATCTGACTCAAACTATTGTAATTTCTAGAATCATACATTGTGCTAAACTCTATGAGCACAATAATAATTACCAAATCCAGTATGGCACGTCTTAGGTGAGTAGAAAT
>CAWWAV010000097.1:0-5114 GCA_963934935.1 uncultured Anaerolineales bacterium | reverse complement strand
GGGTGCGGAATGGTACACCCCGCAGTCCTAACTAACGGAGGTTACGAACCTAAGAAATACACAGGGTTTGCCTTTGGGATGGGGCCAGAACGCATCGCCATGCTTAAATACGGCATAGATGATATTCGTCACTTTTGGGGAAACGATTTGCGATTTCTAGAACAATTTTAGATTCGCATGATTATGTTTACAAAATTTACTAGGTTGTAAAACTATGTACACACTAATTTCTTTGCTTACTAAATACAGTAAGGATATCAAATCATGAAAGTCCCCTTAAGTTGGCTCAAAGACTATATTGAAATAGATCTTGACCCTCATGAGATTGCCCGCCTCCTGACATTTGCAGGTTTAGAGGTCGAATCAATCAACTTTATAGGTCTACCACAATCAAATCAACATCAAAACCAAACAAGCATAGACGGGCTTGAGTGGGATCGTAACGACATTGTCGTGGCTGACATAACTAAGGTTGAACATCATCCAAATGCGGATAGGTTGGTGTTAGCCCAACTATACGATGGCGAACAGACACATACTGTACTTACAGGAGCTCCCAATCTTTTTCAATATAAAGATCAAGGTAAATTACCTCAACCACTAAAGGTGGCTTACGCACGTGAAGGTGCTCATCTCTATGATGGACATAATGCTGGCCAGGAATTGATCAGAATAAAGCGAAAAAAAATCCGAGGAATAGAATCGTATTCGATGGCATGCTCCGAAAAGGAGCTTGGTATATCTGATGAACATGAAGGAATAATCGTTTTCGATTCTGACGCCCCAATAGCTGGCACCCCGCTAGTTGACTACATTGGGGACGCTGTATTCGATATTGCAATTACGCCTAACATGGCTCGCAACCTAAATGTGGTAGGTATTGCTAGAGAGCTAGGAGCTCTTACAAAAACTCCAATACATCCTCCAATAACAAACATGACAATTGCAAAGTCAATACAATCAGCGCTTGAAATGCCAAAACTGGAAATTGATGAGTCTGAATTGAACCCACGATTTACTGCAACTTTAATAGAGGATATTCAGATTAAACCTTCACCCTACTGGATGCAACTTCGCCTACGAATGTCTGGAATGCGCCCAATCAACAATGTAGTTGATATAACTAACTACGTCATGTTAGAAATGGGTCAACCACTTCATGCGTTTGATTATGATGTGCTTCGTGCACGCTCAAAAACAAAATGCCCTGTGATAACTACAAGGCTCCCAAATTCCGGTGAGAAAATTGTAACTCTGGATGGAATACATCGAACTCTCGACAATTTCACTATCTTAGTCGCAGATAATGCCGGTGCTTTATCAATCGGCGGAATTATGGGCGGCAGTGACTCAGAAGTGTCTGATAACACAAAAAATGTGCTGCTAGAAGCTGCTAGCTGGGATTTAATCAATATACGTCAAACTGTCACATCACAACAATTGCAATCATCACAAGCAGGATACAGATTTAGTCGCGGAGTAAGCCCTGAGATAGCTGCTAGAGCCAACTACAGAGCATCCGAAATGATCCGATCATTTGGGGACGGAACAATTGCCCACGCAACCATAGACAAATATCCACGTCATTATGTACCAAACACTGTAAAGCTACGGGTAAGTGAAATACAGCGTAGTTTAGGTATTGATATACCAACAGATGAAGTGATTAGTATTCTCGTAGCATTAGATTTCTCAGTCGAGAAAAAGCAAAACGTTTTACATATCACAGCTCCTGACCATCGATTAGATATCGGCGTAGATGAAATAGGCACTGCAGACATAATTGAGGAAGTTGCACGCATTTGGGGTTTTGAAAATATCCCCGAGACACAAATGTCTGATTTGATGCCAAGACAGGAGAACAATACACCTCTTGAAAAAGAAGAGAGGGTGCGCGACATTCTAGTAAATCTCGGACTACAGGAAGTGATAACATATCGGATTACCTCCCCTGAAAACGAACAACTCTTGCATGATACAGAGAATGGTCCGTACGTGCATTTAGCAAATCCAATAACACCAGAACGCTCTGTTATGCGTAGGTCACTTTTATCTAGCGTCCTAGAATGTGCTCGAAACAATTCACGGTTTCAACAACGAATAGCACTGTTCGAAGTCGGTCCAGTATACTTGCCACTACTCTCCTCATCAGAAAATCAGTCAAACTTGCCAGCTGAATCACAACGATTTTCGATAGTACTATCTGGCAAGCGAGTCTCTTTAAGTTGGGCTAACAACCAGAGTGACTCAATGGATTATTTTGACATAAAAGGAATTATCGACGAACTGCTAAGAGCTGCACATATATCGGACTATACTGTTGAGCCCGATAATCACCCCTCTTTTCAACCCGGTGCTACTGCAACTTTAGCTATACACGGATCACAAGTAGGATTTTTTGGTGTTTTACATCCTGATGTAGCATCAAACTATGACTTTGGTGAACACCCTACCTTAGCAGGAGATTTTGATCTTACAAGATTTACAAATGCTATGCCAAATCACTACACTATCAACCCGATACCACGTTTTCCTGCCATAATTGAGGATATCGCTTTGATTGTGGACAACCAGATAAATAACGCAGAAGTGGTTAAGTCAATCATCAAGTCAGGTGGGGCCACTCTTACCAATGTGCAGTTATTTGATATTTTCCGTGGAGAACAAATCGGAACCGACAAAAAAAGTCTAGCCTATCGACTGACATATCAGTCTGAAGTAAAAACTTTGACCGATAAAGATGCTGCTAAATTACGTACTAAGATAGTGAAAGCTCTGCAAAAAGAATTAGGCGCACAACTTCGTAGCGAGTAATTCTCTATCCCAAGTACTCTATCAAAGCCGGAGCTATATCGGTCAAGTCATTGATAGCTGATGCAACACCGCTATGGCCGTCACCAAACAAAAGTAATGGAACCTTATTGCGAGTATGGCGACGCGTAGTTTTATCTTCCAGATTGCCGTGATCCGAGACTATAACAATCAACCCATCTGTCTCAGACCAAGAAGCTATGATACCCCCTATGACTTCATCAAGACGCTCAATCATATCGATAGCCACATTCATAGATCCACGATGTCCAACAACATCAGTCTGCCAGCAGTCAAACAACAACAAATCAGTCTCCTGAGCTAGCAAAGCCAAACGCTTACCAGCCTCATGCAATGATAATATGGGTATATCTTCGAAACCAAGATAAGATCGCCATCCCTCTCCGGTAAAGTCTGAAGCCAAAGCATGACCTGCACGCAAATCTTCTATGGTGAAAAGCCTGGTTCCTGTAGTTTGAAATGCAAACTGAAGCGATGATGGCAACCGTCGGCCAGATTGCAAATGCTGAAAAAAAGATGGGGGATAAGCATTAGCTAACATCACAGAACGGTTATTCCTACATACTGTTTTAAGAATATTATCTCTCCGCAACAAGTTTCTGATTTCTCTACTAGGTTTTGGGCCCCAGTGTTTACCAATATACGATGGCACATTTATCCCAGCCATGATTGCTGCCTGACCAGTTGCAGACTGAGGTATACCATCCACACCCATACAAGCGTCTGTTGGCACAAACGAAGAATACTTGTCGGAAAAGGCAATCTGCTCAGAAACTAGTTTGTGTCCTGACATTAACATGGTTAGGTTGGGTGTGTTAGCAGCAACAAATGGATTTGTATCTGGATCGTCCAATCCAAGTCCCACTCCATCAACAAATAAAATTAGTATTCGTCTCATATACAAATAGCCATCTAACTCATTAACTAGATTGTGTTGTGCAAATTGTTTTAATTAATTAATAAAACAATTTACACAAAGATAAAAGCCTTTTTTTACTCGTAGTGAGTTGGTGTATATCAATAATACCGTTAGTAAGATTCTAGCACGCTTTGACAATGCACCAACCCTCCGTTACAATGCCAATCTGTACTCACAAAATATGTTGCTCATGATATATGCTGAGTATCTCTTTCAAAAGGGAGGTAATTTAAAACTGTCATGAATGAATATGTAACTGACTCCATACGCAATGTAGTTCTTGTAGGTCATGGAGGGTCTGGAAAGACCTCGCTTGTAGAAGCTATGTTGCATGTAACCGGAGCCACCACACGGCTCGGTAGTGTTGATGATGGGTCGACCGTAGCTGATTTTGAGGATGAAGAACGCAACCGTCAGATGTCTATTAGCACAGCAATAGTTGCGTGTTTCTACGAAGATTACAAAATAAACTTGTTAGACACTCCTGGATTCACTGATTTTGTTGGTGAAGTCAAATCGGCACTACAAGTCGCTGACGCAGCAATAATTGTAGTTGATGCCGTGGCAGGTGTAGAAGTAGGCACCGAGCTTGTTTGGGACTATTGCAATGAACACAATCTTCCCAGATTCATAGTGATCAACAAAATGGACCGTGACAACGCTAATTACAGTAGAGCACTAAGCTCTATACAACAACTCGCATCGGACAAAAAGCTCATACCTGTGGCGCTCCCTTGGGGAGAGAAGTCAAACTTCCAAGGCATTATTGGAATGTTAGCGCAAAAGGCAAGGCCAGGATCTGGAGCAACAACTGAGGACATTCCTGAAGAGTATGCAGAGACAGTTGCTATTGCACGCACCGAGCTTGAGGAAGCTGCAGCGGAAGGCGATGATGAATTGCTAATGCGATACTTAGACGGGGAAACACTAAGTCCCGATGAAATAGAACACGGATTTAAACAAGCTGTACTATCAGGTAGTTGTGCTCCGGTTTTAGTAGCATCAGCCACAGAGTCGATTGGTATAGCGCCACTACTACTAGGCATTACACGTTACCTCCCTTCTCCAGCAGAGAAACCTAATCCAACTGCAGATAGTACACAAGAAAAAGATACGGAAACATGTAGTGTACTTGCATTTAAAACTACAGCTGATCCATTTGTTGGAAAGTTAACATACCTAAGGGTCATGTCAGGAATCCTCGAATCAGATACGCGAATACAAAACCATACTAAGAAAACCGAAGAACGTATTGGGACTTTACACGTAATGCGCGGGAAAGAACAGATTCCTGTAAAACGATTACATTCTGGAGATCTTGGTACTATAGCAAAACTCAGTGACACAAGCACCGGCGATTCTT
>CAWWAV010000096.1:0-5136 GCA_963934935.1 uncultured Anaerolineales bacterium | reverse complement strand
TACACAGATAGGACTATTGACTGGTGAGATTAAGGAGATTGTAGGGTACGATTTCAACTTGAATTCTACTCAGCAACTTTCTAGTGCACTGTTTGACCACATGGGCATATTACCGCCACGAGGTACTCGTCGTACTGCTTCCGGACACTATTCTACAGCAGCGAGTGTTCTATCTTCTTTATCCGAAGATTATGAAGTTGTGCGCAAGGTATTAGACTATAGGGAGATAGCAAAACTGAAATCCACATATGTTGATGCACTGCCTATGACAGTGAATTCGGCTACAGGTCGCGTGCATACCTCTTTCAATCAAACAGGAACAGTCACCGGTAGATTAGCTTCATCTAGTCCGAATTTGCAGAACATTCCAATTCGCAGTGATGTAGGCCGGCAAGTGCGGAGGGCTTTTATTGCCCCAAGTGGATCAAAGTTAGTTGCAATGGATTATTCGCAGATTGAGTTGCGGATTGCAGCCCATCTCTCGGGTGATGAGTTCCTAACAAATGCATTTCAAAATGGTGTTGATATCCATTCGTCTACTGCATCAGCTGTTTTTGATGTTGCTTTGGATGACGTTAACTCGGAACAGCGTCGACAGGCGAAAGCAGTGAATTTTGGCTTACTTTATGGCATGGGACCATATAGGTTGGCGCAATCTACTGGGATAACTTTAGGTGAGGCGGAAGAATTTATAGAGACATATTTCCAGCGTTTGCCAGGTGTGAAGAAATACCTGGATGAAATACGAGAGTTCGCACAACAGAATGGCTTTGTGCAGACTTTGGAGGGACGCAAGCGCTATTTCCCATTACTAAAATCTGAAAGTGGTGGAGATCAGGCTTCTCGTGCTCGTGCTGAGAGGGAGGCTGTCAATGCTCCAATTCAAGGCACCGCTGCTGACATAATTAAGAAGGCTATGATTGAGGTTGGCCAACTTATTAAAGTTGATATGCCAAATGTGTGTCTATTGTTGCAAGTTCATGATGAACTTCTTTTCGAATGTTTTGATGGTGAAGTGGAAGAGCTAGTGCAGATGGTTCGTCCGGTTATGGAATCTGCTTACAAATTGTCTGTGCCACTCAAGGTTGATGTTAATGTGGGGCAGAATTGGGAACAGATGCAAGTATTTAGTGTTAAGTAATAACAATTCAATTATGAGCACATGGCTGCCGATAGCATCTGGCATTCTCGCAGTATTTTTCTGGGGTGTTTCATTTGTTGCTATCAAAATCGCATTACCCCAAATGACACTTGAGGCCATGATTTTCTTTAGGCAGTTTTTAGGCACTCTAACAGTTGCTATTATTGTCGGATTGCGTGGTGAATGGCAACTGCCTTCAAGTAGCAATTTTCCTCGTATATTTCTTGCGAGTTTTGTTGGCATAGTGCTACATCAATGGTTGCAAGCACAGGGAATGCTTACTACAACTGCTATAGTAACCTCGTGGCTGTCAGCGCTTGCACCTATTCTAATTGCTTGTATTAGTTGGGTATGGCTCCGTGAGCAATTTGTTGCTGTTCAAGCAGTTTGGCTGTTGATAGCAGGTCTAGGAGCCGTGCTAGTAGTATCGGGTAGTTGGCAAGCTTTACTTCAAGGTGAGTTTGGAGGAATAGGCACTGTGTTAGTACTGTCTAGTGCGGTTGTATGGGCATTGTATTCCATTATACTAAAGCGCTTATTGTATAAAAGCAATTTAGGAATGACTACACTCAGTGTTCTATTGTTAGGTTTGTTGATGTTAATACCGGTATTTGTTTATAGTGAGGGCTGGAAAGATATTCACGAGATTAGTTCTTCAGGCTGGATTTCAGTAGTCATTTTGGGGGTTGGTAGTACTGGTCTGGCTTCGATACTTTACAATTATTCTTTAAAACATATATCTGGAACTCTAGTGGCATCACTTCAATATCCTGAACCTCTAATAACTGTAGCTGTTGCTATTTTATTGCTTCACGAGACTTTTACGTTACCTATGTCAATCGGCGGTTTATTAATACTGTTTGGGATTTGGCGGGTCCAGAGGGCAGATGTATATATCAATAATTAGAAACTTCAGTTTTGAATTCTGGCAAATTCAGCCATAGGCAAGACTGTAGCACCCCAGATGTAATTTTGAGCATGACTAGGAGCTCCTGTCTCCGAATCATAAAACTCCCAGAAGTTTTGTGTGCCTCCACCAATTATTTTTTTGACCAGGGGACGCGTTATATGCTGTGCTTCATTAATAAAATTATAATCCACCAGACCTTTTACTACTAGAGTAGTAAGGCTCGGCCACATTCCGCCTTGCCACCGGCGTGCGCTTCCATAGCCATTCTCTCTTTTACCCAGTGAAGGCAACCCAAACCCAGAGTGAAAATCCCCATTAGGACCTAAGTGTCTGTTCACCAGCTTCTGTGCCTGGTTAGCTGAAGGTATTCCCGCATAGAGTGGCATGAGTCCGCCAATATCGCGTACTCGTACTTGACCTCCACGTCGAGATACTCCGTAATAGAAGCTATCTTCTTCATTCCACATAAGACTATTCATTAGATTTGATAGATGGGATGCACGAGTATTGAAAATCTCCGCGCGGTTATCTCCTAGCTCTATTGCCATATGATAGAGTGCTCGATCATTAGCTACTAAGTAAGCATTTAAGTCCACCGCACACTGGTTTTGTGCACCATTTGTAGATGTCCAGGTGATTAATTCAGCGTCATCTCTTACAGATTCCCAATGATTTTTCCAAAAGAACATTCCCTGGCATCGGTCGTGGTCACGGCGATTGGAGTGCAACCACCACCAGTCATCATTTTTAGCGCCAGCCTCGAATGAATCCTTTAAAAATGTTTTATCTCCACACTTTCTATATATTTGTAATGCTTCCCATGCGAGTACTGGTAAGGTTATGTTGGTAGTTGTTATAGCTCCAGGGCCCGTCTCTGCAGTTACCAAATATGGAAACCCACCATCTGAATTCTGAGCGTAATAAAAAGCTCGCAACATGCCCTGTGCTTCTGAGCATTTACCCAAACTAGCATATGCTAATGAAGCGAGATTTTCATGCGCATGATTTCGGATGGATTGAAACCAATATGTTCTCGGTTGGCCTTCAGCTACAGGAGTGAATGAATAGTATACACGGCCTCCAATTCTTTTCTGGATAAAAGGCTTGTCTAAGAAGTCACTTACGGATTTGCGTAAATCGGTATTAGATAAAGATGCAGGTCTTATTTCATTTGGAGCATTTGTGCTCTTGCCTGGAATATTAATGGATTGTCCTACCCATATAAAGTTTGCGTCTGCGATTTGGTTGTGCGTAGTTAATATAGTGACTGTGGTGCCATAACGTGCTGCTATTGTCGATAGATTATCCCCAGGTTGCACTACGTGTACTACTTCTCCTGTAGCAGATGTTTGTTCTGGCGCTATAAATAGGTATGCGCCCATCAGTATTAATACTAATATACGCATACCTATTGTCACGTTCAATATTGTGGTTTTCATTATTCTAAACTTAGTGCGTATCTACTGAGGTTTTGTCGTATCTATAATGTTCCAAATATATTTCTATTGTAGTGACCAAGAAAATCATAACCACTGGACCATATATTACCCCTAAGAATCCAAAAAGTCTTAGCCCTCCAAGGGCACCAATTAATACGAGAGCAGGATTCAGGCTAGCTTCCTTTGGTACAAGCATTGGTCGCAGAAATGTATCTATGTTGCTGACAACTAGAAGACCTCCTAACAAAACTAGTAGTCCTTGCCATATGCTACCAAAAACTATTAGTGTGATACCAGCAGGGATAGTGATTACATTTACCCCAAGTGGTAATAGTGCAAACACAATACATAGTAAAGTCCAAAACGCCACATATGGTACGCCTCCGACCGCAAGAAAAATACCTGCTGCAGCTCCTTGAGCTAACGCAATGACAAAAACGCCGCGTACCATAGCACGCGCCATGGATGTTATACGTTGAATGTATTTTTGATCAAGTTGATCGTCTAGTGGACTGAGATCCTTCACTATTTGGAAAGCTTTTGGTGTGATAGGCAGCAAAGTAATCAGAACAGAGACAAAAACTATTGCTTGAGTAATTATCTGGATTGATGAGGTGCCAATACTAAGGGCATTATTTGCAATGTATGTACTAATAGGACCTACTGTTTTCTGGACGCTAGTAATTAGCGCTTCCTCAGTCAGTTGATAATCTACCAGTGGTATCGCACTTAGTAGTGTATTGGTTTGTGAGATTGCATTAAGCAATGTGAGATTATTTCCGGTAACAAGTCTGCTGACGTCTTGAGTAAATTGTAGAGATTGCCTAATTGTAATATTGCCTACTAGCCATAATGGTGCAAGTAAACTTATAGACAGGGCTATCATTGTAATCGTCATTGATAGAAATTTATATCCACGACACCATCGGAGGAACCGCAAGTATAGTGGGCGATACATAATAGCGGTCAAAACTGCGAGCACTATGCTGGAAAGGTAAGGGCGAATGGTAACGTAAGTTAGGTAGCATGCTATTAGCACTACTATATAGAAAAAATTACGGGTTTTACTAGTAATTATGCTCATGACATTATTAGTATACGTTACATGCGACTTTTTTTCAGAAATTGCTTTGACTGATGGTTGCAGAATTATCTACAAGCACTTTGAGATGCTTTCCAGAGTGTGTCCATCTTATCTGTTGGAAACATTGAGGTCTTATCAGCTATGCTAATATCAGTTGCTGTTCGCACGGTGAAATTGACATCTGATTCCTCATCAAGCACCCAGGTTATAGTGTTTCCTTGCGATATAACGGTACCATCCCACATATTATAGTTACCTTCAGCATCATACTTCAGATTTACTATTTTTCCATTGTTCAGAATGCGGTGTGCATATCGTTCGGAGCCAATTCTTAGCTCTATGTTCTCAAATGATGTCTCATATATACCATCGTTAGGAGCATTTGTAGTCAACCGAACGATATAACCTCCATCTTCTGCAAATTGTCTTTCAACAGATATTATATCGAGTGCAGGCTTTAGGTTGCCTATGTCTCCAGCAGCATCATATATGGTCTGGCTTAATATATCCCCATCTTTTGTGCGAATCTCCGCTGCCTCAGTATTAGTGTCATAAAGTAGGT
>CAWWAV010000095.1:0-5139 GCA_963934935.1 uncultured Anaerolineales bacterium | reverse complement strand
GCATGCTCTCGTGATGATCCACACCCAAAATTATCGCCAGCCAAAAGGATTTTTGCATCCTGGTTTTGCTGTTGGTTGAGTACAAAGTCAGGTTTGACGGAACCATCGCTATTGTAACGCCAGTCAGAGAAGAGTGCTTCTCCCAGACCGTTCTTGTCTGTTACCTTGAGGAATCGAGCCGGAATGATTTGGTCAGTGTCTATATTACGGTTAGGTATAACAATGGCTCTAGATTTGAGATGAGTGAATTTGGGCATTTTATATCATCTCCCTAACATCTGATATTTCGCCCCTCACTGCTGTTGCAGCTGCTGTGAGAGGGGATGCCAGGAAGGTGCGTGCACCTTTCCCCTGGCGGCCTTCAAAATTCCTGTTACTAGTACTGACAGCATATTGTCCAGGTTCGACTTGGTCTCCGTTCATTGCTATACACATGGAACAGCCTGCTTCACGCCATTCGGCGCCCGCGTCAGTAAAAACTTGGTCTAAGCCTTCAGACTCAGCTTGTATCTTCACTGATTGTGAACCAGGCACTACTAACATTCTTACGTTTTCTGCAACTCGCCGACCTTCTAGGACTTTGGCTGCTAAGCGTAAATCAGAAATACGGCCGTTAGTACAGCTTCCTATGAATACAACATCGACAGGATGTCCTAACAGTGGTTGTCCTGGTTGTAATTCCATATAAGTGAGAGAATCCTCCAAGTTATGTCGTTTGTCTGTATCACTATAGTTGTTCGGATTTGGAATCCGGTCTGTAATTTGAAGTCCCATACCTGGATTTGTACCAAAAGTTATCATTGGTTCAAGTGACGATGCATCCAGTGTTATTGATTGGTCATAAATAGCTTCTCCATCAGTAGGGAGTTTTTTCCACGACTTAATAGCTTTATCCCATTCAATTCCCTTAGGAGAGTGTTCGCGTCCAGCCAGATATTCGAACGTTGTGTCATCAGGGGCAACCATACCAGCACGAGCTCCACCTTCAATCGACATATTGCATATGGTCATTCTTTCTTCCATTGAAAGGCCGCGGATTGCTTCACCCGTGTATTCAAATACATGACCTGTACCACCGCCAATACCTATTTGGGCTATCAGCGCTAATATTATGTCTTTTGCAGATACGCCTATTCCTAGTTTGCCTGATACGTGCACTTGGAAGGTTTTAGGTTGGTGTTGGAGTAGGCATTGACTGGCCAGCACATGTTCTACCTCGCTGGTGCCTATTCCAAAGGCCAGAGCTCCAAATGCACCATGTGTTGACGTGTGGCTATCACCACATACTATGGTCATGCCAGGTTGTGTGCGTCCGAGTTCAGGACCTATAACATGTACTATACCTCTCATAGGAGATTCCATTCCATAAAGTTCTATATCAAACTCCTCACAGTTTTCAGCGAGTTGTTGGAGTTGTGCAGCTGCTTGAGTGTCTGCCATGGGGATTGAAAGTGGTGTAGTAGGAATTGAGTGATCCATTGTCGCAAGTGTATGTGTTGGGCGTCGTACTTTCAATCCGCGTTCTCGTAGTCCGGTAAATGCCTGCGGGGAAGTGACTTCATGGACCAAGTGCAGGTCGATATATAATACTGCTGGGGACTTTGGTTCTTGTGTCACTATATGTGAGTGCCAAATCTTTTCAAAAAGTGTAAGTGGATTAGAACTCATAAGAAAATACTCCGTTTTTAGTCGTTAGTAATAGCATCATTGTTATTGTCATGTAAATCTAATGCTTCAATCGCCTTATTTAAGGCATTTACGTAAGCTCGTGCACTGGCAACAAAAATATCTGTACTGGCTCCATGTCCGCCGAAAGATCTATATTGCATTTGCTCTCTTTGCGGGGATAGGCGTTTCGGAGCTGACACTTTTTCTGAATCTATTTGTATCCGTACAGTAACCTCACCAATCGCATCTATTCCTTCAGTCACTGCATTTACGTTATATTCCGTCAGTTCATTCGGCAATTCTATGATATGGTCTATAGCACTGTAACAAGCGTCTACTGGGCCAGTGCCAATGGATGCATGCTCTATAAGCAGTCCATTAGGGTTAACTATTCTTACTGTTGCTGTAGGTAAGCCTAGGGTGCCACACACTACTTGCACATCCTGCAACTTAAATACTTCTATAGGTTGATTTATTTCATCAGTAATTAACACTTCTATGTCTGCATCTGTAATTACTTTTTTCTTTTCGGCTACTCTCTTGAAACGTTTGAAAACGTCTTTTAAATCTTCATCGCTAAGTTCATAACCCAGTTCCTGTAGTCGTACCCGAAGAGCATGGCGTCCAGAGTGTTTACCCAAAACTAGTTTGGATTGTGATAGTCCTACTGTTTCAGGACGCATAATCTCATAGGTTTCTTCATGTTTGAGCATTCCGTCTTGATGGATGCCAGCTTCATGCGCGAAAGCATTTGCTCCCACTATAGCTTTGTTGGGTTGCACCACTATTCCAGTGTAATTGCTGACCATACGACTAGTGCGCACAATTTGAGTGGTGTCTATACCATGTTCGAGATCAAATATTGACTCTCTCGTTTGTAAAGTCATAACAACTTCTTCTAGGGAAGTGTTTCCGGCACGTTCACCAATTCCGTTAATGGTTACTTCTGCCTGTCTTGCACCGGCTCTAATGCCCGCTAGAGTGTTTGCCGTGGCCATACCTAGGTCATTGTGACAATGTACTGAAAGAATTACTTTTTCTATTCCGGGTGTATTAGCAACAATTCCAGCGATGAGTGCTCCAAACTCATCAGGAGTGGTATATCCCACAGTATCAGGTATATTTAATGTGGTTGCGCCAGCTTTTATTGCCTGTTCTAACACTGTGTAGAGGAAATCTGGCTGGCTACGACCAGCATCCTCTGGGCTAAATTCTACATCATCACACAGTTGTTTTGCGTATGCGACTGTGTGCTTTACTCTGTCTACCACTTCTTCGGGGTCCATACGCAGTTTGTGTCGCATGTGTATTTCAGAAGTAGCCAGGAAAGTATGAATACGTGGATAGTCGGCAATCTGTATGGCTTCCCAAGCAGCATCAATATCCTGTTCTGATGCTCGAGCTAAACCGCATATTATAGGAGTGCGCTTATATTCTTCCCCTAATTTGGTGAGAGAATCTTCTCGACCTATTTCATTAGCTATACCCTGTACTGCAGCTAAATCATCTGGAGATGCAGCTGGGAAACCAGCTTCAATAATGTCAACTCCAAGTCTGGCTAATTGTCTAGCAACCTCGAGTTTTTCTGAACTGGTGAGAGTTGCACCTGGTGATTGTTCACCATCTCTTAGTGTAGTATCGAAGAAACGAACATACTTTGTCATGACAAATTAATTGCCCCGCTTATTATTCTCCTGGTTTAATTGTTACTGGATCTATAAATGGCATCATGCTACGTAACTTTTCTCCTACTTCTTCAATTAGGTGGCTTTGTTCTTCACTTCTTTTCTTATTGAACCAAGGACGTCCATTTTCATTTTCTTCAATCCATTGTTTTGCGTAGGCTCCGCTTTGTATATCGCTGAGGATTTGAGACATTGCTCCTATGGTTTCTTCAGTGACAATTCGTGGGCCTGCTACGTAATCACCATGTTCTGCTGTGTCCGATACTGAGTAACGCATATAATTCAGTCCACCTTGGTAGAGTAGGTCTACAATTAGCTTAAGTTCGTGCATGCACTCAAAATATGCTACCTCTGGCTGATAACCAGCCTTCACAAGTGTCTCAAATGCAGCTTTTACCAAAGCGCTGACACCACCGCACAAAATGCTTTGTTCACCAAAAAGATCAGTCTCGGTTTCCTCCGCAAATGTAGTTTCTAGAGCTCCCGCACGAGTGACCCCAATCCCCCATGCGTATGATAAGGCTGTATCTTTGGCCTTGCCGGAGGCATCCTGATGTACTGCTAGCAATCCTGGCGTACAACCACCTTCAATGAAGGTTTCGCGCACGCGATGTCCAGGAGCTTTGGGAGCAATCATGCTTACGTCTATTTCAGGTGGAGGCTCAATTGTGTTAAAGCGTATATTAAATCCATGTCCAAACATAAGAGTTTTTCCACCTGTTAGATTGGGCTCTATATTTTCAGAATATATTTTCGGTTGGACTGTATCGGGAGCAAGTAACATAATCAAGTCTGCCCATTTGGAGGCTTCAGATACAGTCATGACCTCCAAACCATCCTTCTTTGCCTTATCTATGCTTTTACTACCTTCATGAAGGCCTACAATTACGTTAACATCATTATCCTTAAGGTTCTGAGCATGAGCATGTCCCTGTGAACCGTATCCGATAATTGCTACCTTTTTGCGTTGTATAATACTTGGATCAGCATCTTTGTCATAATAAATTGTTGCCATATGGCCTCCGCTAAATATTAGATGTCATAAGTTTGTAATTGTTTATCAACCAGTCTATTCTATACGGTAGTTATTCTTGTTTTATGTGGTTTCAAACAGTGGGGGATCAGAAGAATCTTGGTCATCCCCTCGTTGAATTGCTATAACTCCAGTACGTTGAACTTCAACTATTTTGAAAGGCTCCAGCATTTGTAGCAAACGGGTAACTTTTTCTGCTGCACCACTAATTTCCAGCACAAGGGTTTGAGATGCAGTGTCTACAATGTTAGCGCGAAAAATATCGGCTATTTGTACAATTTCGCTTCTAGTTTTGCTATCAGCATTTACCTTGATAAGAGCTAATTCTCGAGCCACTGGAGATTTGTGTGTTAGATCATCGACTCGTAGAACATTGACTAGCTTGTATAGGTTAGCCTCAATGCGTTTCGCTACATTTTCGTCCTCAGCGTTTACCATTATGGTCATTCGAGAAATTCCAGCCATGTTTGTATGACCTACAGCTAGAGATTCAATATTAAAACCGCGGCGACGAAATAATGAAGATACTCTATTAAGAACACCGGGTTTGTCTTCTACGTAGGCAATAATTGTATGTATCATATCATCACTGTAACTCAGTATCTACCATTCGATCTCTGGTTTCGGTCTTCTTATCATATCATCCAAGTCAGCTCCAGTAGCTACCATTGGATATACCGAATCTTCCTGTTCAACTACGAAGTCTATCACTACTGCTCCTGGCGTACTTTGTGCTTTTTGGACAGCTGTTTC
>CAWWAV010000094.1:0-5152 GCA_963934935.1 uncultured Anaerolineales bacterium | reverse complement strand
TGACTACAACAGTGATGATAAGCGTTGGAAGTATTGTGCGAGTCACAGGCCATGGTTTAGGATGTCCAGACTGGCCATTATGCTATGGTCAAGCAATTCCTCCTTTAGGAGATATAAGTGCTTGGATAGAATTTTCACATAGACTTATAGGTTTAATAGTGGCTTTACAGTTTGCTTTGATATTGTTGGTTGTTTGGAGATATCATCGCAACATCAAATTTATTTTTTGGCCTACCTTATTGGCCAATATGTTTCTAGTTTTTCAAATTTTATTGGGAGGACTTCACGTTGTTCTGGAGATTCCACCTGCTACCGGATGGATTCATACTGGCAATGCAATGATGCTGATAGGGTTAGTAGCTATAGTATTTGTATCCGTGACATTTGCTATGGATTGGCATCCAACTGGAATAAATATGTTTGGCAATAAAGCTTTGCTTTCGTGGGCAACTATAATTGCCTTGGTATTTGTTATAGTTCACATATATTTGTATCGTCTGTATGGGGATTCTCAAGGCATCGCATGTCCGGTCGAGCCTTATTGTAAAGATATCATAGATGTCACACGTTATATGACGGTGGTCTCACTCTCTGGACTTTTAGTAATAACATTATTGTATTTTGTGAGAGCTAGCACCTTGATCAGTCACAGAATAGGTATGATACCAAGTAATCGGGCATTCTACAGATTTGTCTCATTTACTCTTGTGTTCTTGTATCTATTGCTGCTAAGTGGTTCATATGTAACACGCAGTGGAGCTTCACTTGCATGCTTAGAATTTCCACATTGCGGTTTTGTATCTGATGCTATTAGAAACCTCGTTAATATTCATCTGCTTCATCGATACTCGGCTTACATCGTTGGAACAATGGTGTTATCAATAGCCTATGTATTGGTTAACGTCTATGCTAAGCTCGACATTAGATATTTGGGACATAGTATTTTTGTTTTGCTGGTAATACAAATTGTGCTTGGTGCTGCAAATATATTGCTGCGGATACCTATGTGGTCTAGAGTTTTACACTTAACTGTGGGAACCTCTCTTTGGGTCTGTGTGGCAATGTTGTGGATGATCCTTACAGTGCGTAAATCAGGAGTCTTGTGATATCGGGACTAGTTTTGGATTATTCATCGTGAGGATTTCAACCGCTTGTAAAATATCAATATTCAGCTTAACACTATTTATGCCGCTTTTATTCTTCGGACGAGTATTTGCACATGGTGGTGGTGATGAGCAAATCGTTCGCGAGAAAGCAGGTCCTTATTATGTGACTGTATGGTCAACATCAGATGTAGGCTCTAGCGATTTGCACGTAACGGTTGCAGTAGGCGACCTAGAAGATAGTCCTGTTCTGAATGCTTCGGTTATTATAAAAGTTACTCCATTAGATAAGCGGCAGCCTGAGATTACTAAACCGGCCACTACTGGACAATCAGCAAACAAATTTCGTTATGAGACGGATTTTAGTGGTATGGAAACTGGCGTTTATCTTATAACTGTAACAATCAATGGAGACACAGGTAAAGGGGTTGCTAATTTCGAAATGGAACATGTCTATCACGAAGATACCTTTTGGTGGAATGCAGTAGTTGTGCTGTCAGTAGTAGTGTTAGGAGTTTCTGGTTTTCTATACCTAGGAAGAGTTAGGCGTGATACTTAGAGAATTGTTCATTAGTATGCTTCATATTTCACTATAAAAACGGTATAATGTCATCTGTATTTGCTTTATACCTTGGAACAAAATCTCCCTGAGATTTTCCTTTAGAGCATAGAAATTATTTAGAGCATAGAAATTATTATGGCTAATCGATCTACACGTATGCTTATTTTTTTGTTTTTTCTTTTCAGTACGTCTGTCTGGATTGCTTCACCTTATTCTGAGTTACATATAGATATATTCGAACGGAACATTGATTGGAATGTAGAGGTCCGTCAAGGATTAGATTTACAGGGCGGTTTGCAGGTATTGTTAGAAGCTGATACTGCTAAAAATGAAGAGATCTCTGTTGATGCTATGGCTGCCACTCGTTCAATTGTAGAGCAAAGGGTCAATGGACTTGGTGTGACAGAACCAGTTGTTCAGAGTCAGGGAGCCAGTCGTATATCTGTTGAGCTTCCTGGTATTGACAATCCTGAAGAAGCTGTAGCACTCTTAAAGGAGACTGGTTTGCTCGAATTTGTGGATTTGGGATCTAGCCCATTGTCTCCTGGAACATCCATCCGTACTGACAAAAATACTGGAGAAATTACTAATGTAAATATCCTAGCAGAACGTGCTGCTGAGGGACAGGATATTGAGCTGTCTGATGTAATTTTTGAAACTATTATGACGGGAGCAGACTTGCGTAGTGCGAGTGTAGGTAGGGATCAAGTTACAAGTGCGTTTCAGATCAATTTTACACTCTCTGATGAAGGCACTGATGTGTTTGGTGAGCATACTGCAAATCATATAGGATCTCATATGGCCATAGTTTTAGATGGTAAAGTGATTTCCAGTCCGGTTATTCGCGATGCTATACCTAGTGGCAGTGGAGTTATAAGTGGGGATTTCAACTCCGAAAGTGCCAATAAACTAGCATTACAGTTGCGTTATGGTGCATTGCCGGTACCGCTTTCGGTAGTCAATAGCCGTACAATTGGACCTACATTAGGTCAAGATTCAGTGAGGCTTAGTATGCTAGCTGGGGCAATTGGATTTGCTACTGTTGCCCTATTTATGGTGTTGTATTATCGATTGCCGGGCGTAGTAGCTGTAATAGCGCTTGCAATGTATGCTGCAATCACCTTCTCGCTTTTTAAGCTCATACCAGTTACATTGACTTTGCCGGGAATCGCTGGTTTTGTGCTATCTGTTGGAGTAGCTGTAGATGCGAACATTCTAATTTTTGAGCGCATGAAAGAAGAGTTGCGGGATGGACGTAACATTGAGTTTGCTCTTCAGTCAGGTTTTCGAAGAGCTTGGCCATCTATACGAGATTCCAATATTTCTACTATTATCACATGTACCATATTGTTTTGGTTTGGGAGCACATTTGGAGCTAGCATAGTTAAGGGTTTTGCTTTGACTCTTGCAATAGGTGTTGGCGTGAGCATGTTTACAGCTATTGTTGCGACCCGTAATTTGCTTCATGTATTTCTAGGGCGACTAGACTTAGAAAAACGCAAAGGGTTGTTGGGAGTGTAAAAAGTAAAGAAATGCTAAACATTTTACGAAGACGCTACTGGTATTTCGGTATTTCTATGTTGGTTATGATACCTGGGATTTTAGCAATTGCTATGTGGGGACTTCCGCTTGCTATCGACTTTACAGGTGGAAGTCAACTTGAAATTAAGATGGAAGGTGATATCGATCTTAGTACCAGTAGAATTGCAACGATATTAGATGACAATGGTTTTAGTGATAATGTAGTGCAGATTGCTGACAATGATGTAATTGTCATCCGTACAAAAACAATGGACGATTTGTCAAAAGGTGTGGTAATTGAAGCTTTTGAGGATGAATTCGACTTGGCAGTAGAACTGCTTAGTTTTGAAAGTGTCGGTCCTGTCATTGGTCGTGAGGTGGCTGGTAGAGCTGTACAGGCGGTGGCAATTGCGGCATTCGGCATTTTAGGATACATTACATACGCTTTTCGAGGTGTCAAGAATTCATTTCGTTACGGAGTATGCGCTATCGCAGCATTGTTGCATGACGCAACAATAGTTGTAGGGTTGACAGCAATTCTTGGTCAATATTTTGACTGGGAAGTTGATGCTCTTTTCTTGACCGCATTACTGACTGTAATAGGTTTTTCAGTGCATGATTCAATTGTGGTGTTTGACCGTATTAGGGAGAACCTCAATCGATATCGTCGAGCTGAATACGAAGCAGTGGTCAACCTTTCTGTTGTGCAAACTCTTGATCGTTCTATCAATACCCAGCTTACTGCACTATTCACTTTGTTTGCACTTGCCTTATTTGGTGGAGACAGCATTTTTCATTTTGTTGTTACTATGATGATCGGACTATTTAGTGGCACTTATTCTTCACTTTTTAATGCGGCACCCATTCTTGTTGTGTGGGAGAAACGCGAGTGGCGGTATTGGTTTAGACGTAACCCTATTTAGTCTTAACATAATCACTATAAAAACTTAAAGATGTCTCTGACTTAATAAGACTTCGTAGTGTTGTGAGACATGGCAAGATATGTCTCGTTAGGTTTTATGGTTGCTGTGCTGATTGGAGAAAATATGAATGTACCAATAATGCTTGCTGTGGCAAGCCTGATTGCTGGCGGACTAGTAGCTTTTACATCTCAGTTTGGTGTGCGTAATGGGGCTGACATAGCTAGTTTTATTTTAGTAGATGCTATTACATTTTTGTGTTTAGCTGTTCTTGTGATGTTAGTGACAAAAACTTCATTTGAATTGACTGGACGACTGACTTGGTGGGCAATTGTTTGTGGTGTTTTTGCCTCTATCTCTGTATTTACTGTTCTATATGCACTGAAGTTTGGTGGAGAAGGTAGCATTGTATATCCCATTCAGTCTTTGCAGGTAGTAGTTGCAGTTGTCTTGGCTTTTTTAGTGTTTCGTGAGCCAGTTACTATGACCAAGTTGATTGGGTTGAGCTTGGGCATTGGTTCCCTCTTGATTTTATCCCGTTAATAACAATTGGTGCACTATGTGAGCTAGTTACTATGCTTTTAATAAGTATTTAGGGGCGTGTGAGCATGGTGGTATTATTTAATGTACATGAATCGGTTAACTGTATTTTGCGGAAAGCGTACTGTAAATGCTGTGATAATAGCAGTGCTGATAGCACTGTTTGCGTCTGATACAGTTAAAGCCGAAGATGTCATAAGTGACGATAAACATCATATAGTGGTGTCAGGCGATAATTTGGTAAAAATCTCAGATAGATATGAAGTTAGTATTGGTGCTATTGCTCTAGCTAATGGACTTACTAGTACAAAAATATATGTTGGACAACAACTTGTAATGCCAGATGATGATGCACTAGTAAACCCCACATCTGTAGATCGAGATTTGCATGTAACAATTACATATGTGGTTAGGACGGGAGACACTTTAGGTGCCATTGCACAAAATTATGGTAGTGCAGTTGATAAGATAGTGGATGCTAGTGGACTTCTATCTACATCAATATT
>CAWWAV010000093.1:0-5203 GCA_963934935.1 uncultured Anaerolineales bacterium | reverse complement strand
CATATAATGGCTGGTGATCTCTTGCAGGTAGTTTTATCTCAGAAATTTACCAATAAAACTAAGGCACATCCTTTCTCAATTTATCGCTCGTTAAGACGTATAAATCCTTCGCCATATATGTTCTTTTTTGATTTTGGTGATCTAAGCACGAAACCGTTTCAGCTAATTGGTGCCTCACCCGAGGTTCATGTGCGCATGGAAAATGATCGCGCTATTCTAAGACCAATAGCAGGAACGCGACCACGGGGAAGCACTGAACAGAAAGATATTGATTTAGCAACTGAGTTGTTAGAAGACGAAAAAGAACGAGCAGAACACGTTATGTTGATAGACCTAGCTAGAAATGACTTAGGTCGAGTGTGCAATTATGGGTCGGTGGAATTAACCGACATGATGCAGGTGGAACGTTACAGCCACGTAATGCATATCGTTAGCCAAGTTGAGGGCGATCTGCGTGCAGACATGGATGCATTTGATCTCCTGGCTGCTACATTCCCAGCAGGCACAGTCAGTGGAGCGCCAAAAGTGAGGGCGATGCAGATCATAGCCACTCTGGAACAGAATCCTCGTGGCCCATATGCTGGAGTAGTGGGTTATATAGGTTTTGATGGTTCCATGGACACATGCATAGCACTACGCACGCTCTATATGCAAGATCAATGGGTGACTGCCCAGGCTGGAGCTGGTATAGTTGCAGACTCTGACCCATCCAATGAATACAAGGAAACTTTAGACAAAGTAAAAGCCATTTCACTTGCAGTGGAACAAGCAGAGGGTGGACACCACACATGATAATTGTCATCGACAATTACGATAGCTTCACATATAACTTAGTTCAGTACCTAGGTGAAATGGGTGCAGAGTTACAGGTTTTTCGTAACGACAGCATCACTGTAAAGAAGTTGAATCAATTGGCGCCTACACATTTACTTATTTCACCTGGTCCTGGAGACCCAAGTGATAGTGGTATATCTGTGGAAGCTATTCTAGAGTTGGGTAAGAAAATACCAACTCTAGGAGTATGCTTGGGGCACCAAGCAATTGGAGTAGCTTTTGCTGGAAAAATAGAGCGGGCACCATCGCTAATGCATGGTAAAACCTCCGTTGTCCACCATAGTGGTACTGACATTTTCCTAAATTTACCTAATCCATTCAATGCCACAAGATACCATTCATTGATAGTTAGCGAACCCTTACCTGATTGTCTCGAGGAGCAAGCACGAACAAGCGACGGTGTTCTAATGGGAATGAGACACCGCGAATATCCAATCTACGGCGTACAATTCCACCCAGAAAGTATACTAACTGAAGGTGGGAAAGCACTATTACATAATTTCCTTTCGCTAAGATTATAAAGGGTGATATCAATAGGAGATAACTATGATTGTTAGCGCACTACCGAAACTGATCAACCACGAAGACCTTTCGCAATCAGAAGCAGAAATTGTTATGAATCAGATCATGTCCGGTGATGCAACACCGGCTGAAATTGGAGCCTATCTCATCGCTCTCCGCATGAAAGGTGAAACAGTTGATGAGATCACGGGTAGCGCACGAGCTATGCGCGCCCATTCACTAAAAGTTATTCTTCCTGAATATAATGAGGACATTCTTGATATTGTTGGTACTGGAGGAGATGGATCGAATAGCTTCAACATTTCTACGGCAGCAGCATTTGTAATAGCCGCTACGGGACGCAAGGTAGCAAAACATGGTAACCGAGCAGCTAGCAGCAAATGTGGGAGTGCTGATGTACTTGAAGCAGCTGGTGTAGCCCTTGAGCTAGGACCCGAGCAAGTAGCAAAATGCATTGAGAAAGTTGGTATAGGATTCATGTTTGCCCCTATATACCATCCAGCCATGAAGCATGCTATAGTGCCCCGTCGAGAACTGAAACAACGTACTATATTCAACATACTCGGACCTCTCACCAACCCTGCGGGGGCCACCCGCCAGTTAACTGGAGTATATGATGCTGAGTTGACAGAACCTATAGCACACGTTCTAGGGGAACTAGGATGTAAATCAGCGATGGTAATACATAGTCATGACGGCCTAGATGAATTAACTACTATTGGCCCAAATCGCATAAGTCACCTGAGAACAGATGGAACCGTACATACATTTGAGTTAGAAGCAAAGGATTTGGGCATAGACAGCAAACAACCAGAATCTATGACCGGTGGCTCTATAGACAAAAATTTAGACATGCTACGCAACATACTAGAAGGAACAAGTGAAGGATCACAAACAGATACAGTACTACTAAATGCAGCTGCTGCAATGGCAACAGAAGATGGAGACATAGCAACAAAACTCGTTGAAGCGCGTACTACACTTAGTAGCGGAGCAGCATTAAGAACTTTAAATGATCTTGTGCAGGTTAGCCAAGAACTGGCATCACAAAAGTGACTATTCTGACAGATATTCTTGCTCGTAAACAAGAGGAGGTAAAACAAGAGCGTAAATCCACTCCTTTGCAAGAACTAGAGCGATTAGCAGCAACTATGTCTCCAGCTCCTGATTTTATTACTGCAATAAACAATAAATCAAAACAGGTTCCAAGACTGATTGCTGAAATCAAACAACGCTCACCCAGCAAAGGCATACTTTGCGAAGATTTTAACCCAACATCACTAGCAAAAACCTATGCTAATAACGGAGCATCCGCCATTTCCGTATTGACTGATGAATATTTCTTTGGAGGCTCTCTGAAACACCTTCAATCAATATCGGCATTAGATACAGGCTTGCCATTGCTGCGAAAGGATTTCATATTCGATCGTTACCAACTTCTGCAAGCTCGTATTGCTGGAGCTAGCGCAGCATTGTTGATAGTTGCAATGCTAGAAACGGAAGTTCTGCGCGAACTAATCGCTGCTACAGAAGAGCTAGGACTACATGCACTGGTAGAAGTCCATAACCTAAGAGAACTAGAAACTGCATTGTCCATTGGAACACAAATCATAGGAATCAACAACAGAAATCTACACACTTTTGAAACATCACTTGATGTGACAACGGAACTACGTCCCCACATACCTCCTGAAACATGCATAATAGCTGAAAGTGGAATACATACCCTTGCTGATGTCAGTAGACTGACAGAATTAGAAATTGACGCCATGCTTATAGGAGAAGGACTTGTTACAGCACCAGATGTTGGTTCCAAAGTTCGTGAACTCACACAGGTTGACTAACATCAACAGAACCATGAAAATAAAGATATGTGGGCTTACTAAAATAGAGGATGCAATCTTAGCAGTTTCACTTGGAGCTACACATATAGGACTAAATTTTTTTCCTCCGAGTCCACGTTATGTAGGCCAACAAAAAGCATTATCTATAACAAATGTGCTAAGTGAACTTAAAGATCCGCCAATTATAGTAGGAATATTTGTCAATGAATCGGAACGTACAATACGACAAGCTATGAAAGATGTTGGTCTCCAGCTAGCACAATTACATGGTGACGAATCACCTGAACTCATTAATAGACTTGGGCCAGATGCATTCAAGGCATATCGGCTTGGCAAGGCAACATTGCCAGATAGACTTCCAGATTTATGTCTATTAGATGCATATGTTAAGGGTAAGTATGGTGGAGCTGGGCACATTGCCGACTGGGAACAAGCAGCATCAATCGCTCGAGACACACAGATTTTCTTGGCAGGAGGATTAACACCTGAAAACATCATACCAGCTATCAAACAAGTACAACCATGGGGTGTAGATGTAGCTTCAGGTATAGAAATAGAACCAGGCGTTAAAGATCCACAGCTCATGCACACTTTCATATCCAATGCACTTTCCGTTAATAAAGACAGTAATTAGTATGATTGAACCTGTATAATGAGAAGAATACAATATGGAAACAAACACTCCACTACCTAAAAAGTTTGGTAAATACGGTGGGCAATTCGTCCCAGAAGTACTTATGCCCGCGCTTGAAGAACTAGAAAAAGCCTACATGAGTGCCCAAAAAGATAAGGCTTTCCAAAGTAATTTGCAACATTTACTTACTACGTATGTCGGTCGTCCAACACCACTAACTTTTGCACAACGCCTTAGCTCATACTGTGGGGGTGCAAAAATATATTTGAAGCGTGAGGATCTAGCTCACTCAGGTGCTCACAAAATCAATAATGCGCTTGGACAAGCATTGTTAGCGAAACGCATGGGTAAATCTAGGATTATCGCTGAAACCGGAGCGGGGCAGCATGGAGTAGCCACAGCAACTGCATGTGCACTGCTAGGACTGAAATGTGTAGTGTATATGGGTACTGTAGATATGGATCGTCAAGCCCCAAACGTAGCACGTATGAGATTGCTCGGCACAGAAGTTATAGCTGTAGATGGAGGATCTCAGACCTTAAAGGACGCTATAAATGAAGCTATACGCGACTGGGTAACCAATGTAGATGACACATATTATCTGCTCGGTTCGGCACTAGGACCGCACCCATACCCCACTATGGTGCGCGATTTTCAGTCAATCATCGGCCAAGAAACACGAGTTCAAATTATAGAGGCGGAAAACATGCTACCAGATGTAATAATTGCATGTGTTGGCGGAGGATCAAATGCCATTGGCATTTTTTCTGAGTTTATTAATGAGAAAAACGTATCCCTTATCGGTGTAGAGGCTGGAGGTCTAGATATTTCAGGAGGAAAACATGCAGCACGGTTTGCAGACACTTCTATTGGAAGACCAGGTGTATTACATGGATGCTATACCTATGTCCTACAAAACGAAGATGGTCAAATAGCACTTACACACAGCGTGAGCGCAGGTCTGGATTATGCAGCAATTGGCCCTGAACATACTTATTTGCGCGAACAAAAAAGAGCAGTCTACACTCATGCTTCTGATGCAGAAGCACTTCATGCCTTTCAATTATTGTGTGAACAGGAAGGAATAATTCCTGCTTTAGAATCATCACATGCAATAGCAGAAGCAATCAAATTAGCCCCTACCATGAGCCCAGAAACTACTATAGTGATCAATTTGTCTGGTCGTGGAGACAAAGACCTAGACACTGTATTAAACGAAATAGACCTTGAACAATAATGACAATACCTAAAGAACAAGTCACACAAGCTTTCAAACATGGTCATACAGCCTTTATGCCCTATTTTACATTAGGTTATCCTGACTATGAAACTTCACTTGAAATAATACAGTCCTGTGCTGAAGCTGGAG
>CAWWAV010000092.1:0-5212 GCA_963934935.1 uncultured Anaerolineales bacterium | reverse complement strand
TTTGGGGGGCAGCGGGTAAAGTCTTCAATGCAGAAGATGGAACTACATTATCTAATCGCTTTGTAGTGCTAAACTCAAATATTACAAGTACTCAACAATCTGTTTCAGGCAAACACACTGTTACAGCTGAAATTCATAACCCCTCAGACAAATCTGTGGACTCCATTGACATATTAATAACCGCTTACAACATATCTAACCAAATACAGTCCTATCGAATAATTGAACATGAGCAAACCATGGCACCGGAGCAGAAATCTGACGTTGACACAACACTTACCGTTGCCTCAGAACAAATCAGTCATTACTCTATCTATGCACACGGACGTTCAATATCTGAGTAATATATCTATGAACAGTACTAAAGCTTTAAAATCAGTTTTCGAATTTTTGTATAGCATATTTACACAACGTAGTATAGTGGGCGAACATAATCTACCAACTTCTGGAAGCTGTATTTTAGTTGTAAACCACATGAGTTTCGCGGATGCTCCACTGCTATTAACTCTAATCAAACACCCAAAACTATCGGGGTTTGTGGCTAAAAAATACCATCGAAGTATCTTTTTCAGGTTGATACTCAACTGGGCTGGATCAGAAGCAGGTGGAGTTGTATGGGTAAAACGAGGTACAGCTGATCGCAGCGCTCTAACTGCCGCTCTAAAAGCACTAAAGTCAGACGTCATGCTAGGTATAGCTCCTGAAGGTACCCGTAGTAAGACAGGCGAGCTACAAAACCCCCGGGCAGGCATTGCATTTCTAGCCACAAAAGCAAATGTTCCTATAGTACCAGCAGTAATTATCGGCACCGACAAGACATTTGCTGAACTAAAACGATTTCGGCGTCCACACCTAATCCTTAAAATTGGCCCACCATTCAAACTCGAACCTATCCCTAGGAAAGATCGCTCTGCCACAATGCAGGTGTATACTGAAGATATAATGCTGAGACTAGCTGCACTTTTGCCGGAACAATATCGCGGAGTTTATGCTAGCCATCCACGACTTCAGTCTTTTATAGAATGGGCTAACCAGGATGACTTGATAGATTAATCTTGATAGATTAATTTAAGTCTATATACAACAGTTCTCTTTACTTTGTCTTAAATTAGACCAGCTTGCTTACCAGCAATTTCCAATACAGATAAGGCATGTTCAATCTGTGTCTTCGAATGTCCGGCAGTAACTGTAGCACGCAACCTAGATAAACCTTCAGGCACAGCTGGGGATACTACTGGCAAAACAAATATATCTTGATTCTGACACAAGCGTACAAGCTCATACGCCTTCTCATCAGTTCCACATAGTACAGGTACTATTGCAGTCTCACTACTCAGGGTGTCAAATCCAATCTCATGTAGGCCATCAATAAAAATGCGAGCATTGCGCTGAACTTTCTCAATTCTATCAGGCTCATCAATAATAACTTCAAAAGCAGCCTTAGCTGCCGCTGCTTGAGCAGGTGGGATAGCTGCAGAGAAAACAAATCCTCGAGCAGCATGCTTAAGTAAGTTGACTAGACCGCTACTACCAGCTATATAACCACCTATACTAGGTATAGTCTTGCTGAGGGTGCCCATCTTGACATCCACACAGTCTTGCATACCAAAGTGCTCTTCAATACCGCGCCCAGTCTGTCCTAAGACACCCACCGAATGAGCTTCATCTATCATCAGCCAAGCACCATGTTTTCTACATAGTTCAACCAGCGCTGGTAAATCAATGATGTCACCATCCATACTAAAAACTGCATCAACTATGACCAATTTTGTGCTTCGATCGGAATAACGTTGTAACAAACCTTCCAGATGATCCATGTCATTATGACGAAACCTCTTCAATTCTGCGCCGGACAACAGACAACCATCCACGATACTAGCATGATTATATTTATCGCATAGAACTATATCCCGTCTACCCACAATAGTAGATATTGCAGCCAAATTAGTGACATAGCCACTAGAAAACGTAACGGCATCTTCCGTATTTTTAAAGTCTGCAATTGTTTTCTCAAGCTCTACATGAATATCTAAAGTACCGGCAAGCACTCTCACACCATGCGTGCCACTTCCATACTTTTTAATAGCATCACCCGCCGCTTTATTTATGCGGGGATGACCCAATAATCCCAAATAACCGTACGAAGCTAACATCAGCATTGTTCGGCCAGAAACGACTACTTCGGAACTACCCTTAAGCTCTGAGACTGGCATGTTATAGAAATACATATCGGCATCTCGCAAGCCTTGCACACGTTGATGCATACCATCAATACGATTTTGTATACCAGTTTGAATTTTATCGCTCACTTAAATTTTTTTGCCTCCTACAAAACTACGGCAGTTTAGAGCAACGCACGCTTTCTGTCAACACTAAAAATGCTACTACTATTTTGCCAATTCTTTCAGTACATTTACATCTATCACCTTTATGCCCAAATTTCGAGCGCGATCCAATTTGCTTCCTGGACGATCTCCAACTAAAAGATAATTTGTGTTCGATGTAATACTCTTGCCAACTGCCCCACCATGAGATTGTATGTAATCAACAGCATCTTTCCGAGACCAACCCTGCAAAGTACCAGTAATAACTATAGTTTTCCCTGCAAGAACCCCCGATATTTTACTTTGTGGATCATTTAGGGTAGGCCAAAACCCTGCTGTCTGCAATTTATCTAATACCCTACGGTTAGTCGGGTCATCAAACCATTCTACCACTGCATTAGATATATTAGGGCCAAGACCCTCTATTTCTTGTAATTGCTCAGTTGTAGCCTCTCCCAAAGCATCTAGCGAGCCAAAGACTGACGTTAAGGATACGGAAGCTACCGAACCCACACCTCTAATTCCTAGTGCTTCAACTAAACGGTTTAGAGGCTTTTTCTTCGATTCAGCAATTGCGTCCAACAGCGCATTTACTTTTTTATGAGCAAATCCTTCCAACTCCATCAAACTATTTTTGTCCAAAGAGAATATGTCTGCGACATCTGTCACTAGACCAGCCTCAACTAGCTGTTTAGCCAACCCCTTACCAAAACCATCTACTTCTAAAGTAGCACGGGACACAAAATGTTCCAGATTACGAACAATCTGATCTGGACATGCTGTATTCGCACAATATATGGCCACTTCATTTGTAAGACGATTCAAAACTGTACCACAGCTAGGGCATTTGTCAGGAGGCTCATAAGGAACCTCACTACCATCGCGCTCTAGCTCTAATGACCCTATAACGTAAGGTATCACTTCACCAGCCCGTTTAATCAACACATGATCCCCCACTCGAATATCCTTATCTCTAACGAAATCTAGATTATGCAAGGTAGCTTGCTTCACAATAACTCCACCAACTTTAACTGGTTTTAGAACCGCATATGGAGTTAACACCCCGGTCCTGCCAATATTAAGCCCGATGTCAACTAATTGTGTGGAAACCTGGTCTTCAGCAAATTTGTAAGCAACCGCCCCTCTGGGGTCCTTGCCTACCACTCCCAGTTTTGACATGATATCTAAATCATCTACTTTGATTACAACGCCGTCTATTTCATAATCCAATCCTTTTTTCTTGTCCGACCACTTTGCACATCGAGCAATCACATCATGTATGTTGTCACACACAGATGACTCGTTCGATACGGGAAACCCTAGTTCACGCAAAAAGTTTAGAGTATCCCATTGACTGTTCAGGGGCTGCCTATCTGACGCAACCACTTCATAACAAAACAATGCAATCGGTCGACTAGCAGTTATCCTAGGATCTAATTGCCTTAGAGCCCCTGATGCAGCATTACGAGCATTGATATATGTGCGTTCCCCAGCAGCAGCCAATTTATCATTCAAATCCTGAAATGATTGGTTAGGAATAAAAGCCTCTCCCCGCACAACCAAATTGCTAGGTAAATCAACGGAACCTTTAACTGGCACACGCAAAGGTAACGAACGTACTGTACGTAGATTTCTTGTTATATCTTCGCCAACATACCCATCTCCGCGAGTGCAGCCTTTTATGAACACTCCATTTTCATAATGTAAGACTACCGTCAACCCATCAATCTTGGGCTCTACAACTAGCTTAGCGGACATGACTCTTGTGTCTAGTTTTGATATCCGAGCGAACCATGCCTCTGTATCAGCAGGACTATTGACTTTGCGCAAACTGAGTATAGGGTTAGGATGATCAACTTTTTTGAACTTATCAGAAGGATATCCACCTACCCGTTGAGTAGGCGAATCATCTTCTATTGATTCAGGATATTGGCTCTCTAAATCCTGTAGTTCCCTGAAGAGTTCATCAAAGTCGCTATCAGAAATGCTGGGGGATTGCATCACATAATAAAGATAATTATGGAGCTGCAGTTCACCACGCAACTGTGCAACTCGTGCAGTTATGTCACTCGGTATCATGTACTTAATTATAGAACAAGGTTCAATCGCACAATAACGTCTTATACAACAAAAATATAAGTCAATTTGTGTAAAATGGCGCCTGATCATACAAGTACCAAGTGCTGGGTACACTAAGTATAACTATGATGTGCTAAAATCATAGTTCAAATATATGCTCATGAACAACACGCACAAAGCCAACAAACCAACTATCAGTTCAGCCTACACTAATTCAATAGAAGTAATCTTTCGCGATGTCGATTCTTTTGGACATGTGAATAACGCAGTATATTTCACTTATCTAGAAACAATACGTACCAAATATTTTCAGGAACTTAAAACACGGTCAGGAATAGATGCAATGGATATGATAGTTGCGCAAGCAACATGCAACTACAAATCGCCAGCCTATATTGCTGAACAACTCGATATAAGTATTGGTATAACTAGATTTGGCAAGAAAAGCTTTGATTGTATGTATACAGTTAATACTGACAAAGGACGCAAAATCGCATCGGCAAAAACGATACAGGTAGCGTACGATTACAACACAAACACTACTATAGTGGTACCTGAACAATTCAAGCGAGCAGTAATAGAATATCAGGGTGGTTTATGCTTTCCTGAAATGTAACTATTGAAGATATACTTAGGATAACTCCAGATATGCTATCAAAATTATGTTCAACAGGGATCGTCATACTAACATTCACAATTTTGGCGTTAGGATGTACCCAAGAAGAGAACATTACCAAAACCCAAACTAAAGACGCTGCTGCTCAACAGGTTCCTACAAAGGACAGCAATATACTAGAGACACCTCCACT
>CAWWAV010000091.1:0-5215 GCA_963934935.1 uncultured Anaerolineales bacterium | reverse complement strand
CTCAGTGATATATCGGAAAGTATAGAAAATGCTGATATATTGTTCATAACTTGTGGTATGGGAGGTGGAACCGGAACCGGAGCTGCTCCTGTAGTAGCAGAATTAGCTAGAGATTTAGATATCATCACAGTCGCAGTTGTTACCATGCCTTTCAACTTTGAAGGAACCTATCGATACCATAATGCTATGCAGGGTATAACAGTATTACAGAGCCATTGCGACACTCTTATAACAGTTCCTAACGAACGTTTACTTCAAATTGTTCCTAAGGACGTAACACTAGATGTAGCATTTAGAATGGCTGATGATATTCTGAGACAGGGTATTCAATCCATTACCGAGGTTGTGTTGAAAACCGGATTGATAAATGTTGATTTTGCAGATATACGCGAACTTCTACATCAATCAGGAGGTGCTGTACTAGCGATTGGTCATGGTAAAGGCAAGAACGCAACCATAACTGCAGTGCGCTCTGCACTACATCATCCTTTGCAAGATATTTCTGGAATGAACTACGCGACAGGATTGCTAGTACATTTTACAGGTGGCTACAGTCTACCCATGAATGAAATAGAACACGCAATTGAAGAAATACGAACAGCTCTTGGTCCTAATTCACAATTAACTCTAGGAGTCACAGTAGAAGAACAATTGCAAGATCGTGTGCAAATTATTATCCTCGCTACTGGAGTAGGAGGGCACTCTATAGACGCCGTCATTGGTGAGATACCATTTAGACAATCATTTGATAGAACCAATTCTGAAATAGCAAATATTGAAACAAAAAATACTATTGAACCGGAATTTGATAAGACTGGCCAATCACGCAGCATTCAAGAATCTTTTCCGTACAGTCCCTCACCGTACAATTTAGATACACCTGCCTTTCTCCGCCGACAGCGCATAAGAGATTCGATAGAACATAGGAAAACATAGCTAAATAGGATGTACAAATGACTTTGAGCCCAGGTGACGTCAAATCAATATCTGCAACCGTATACAGGAAATTCCCTGAACTCACAGGGGTTATACCAAGCGTAAATAAACAATCTATTCCAAACACTAAAAAATCATCTAAAACAAATCATACTTATAGTTACCTACTTACCTACAAAGGTGTAGTCTCAATGCCAGGAGGCCATACTATGCATAAAATAGTAAGAGTAGTGGTTAATAACAAAGGTAAAGTAATAAAAATGACTTTATCTAAATAATACAAATATTTTACTAACAAAATATTGAGCGCGACAATATATTTATGTTTACTAAATCTCTGACGAGCACTATTGAAATAAAACTCCTACGAGCAACAACTTGGTGGATACTAAATGCATCTCATTTATTTAACAATCTGACAATTGGGCTGACATTTCGTCTGATGTTAATCTGGTCCATAGCCTTTACAACAAGTGCTCTTGTGGCTTTCCTAGTTACATTACGACTGTTCTAACAATGAAATCAGCATACTGGCCCAAAAACTTCATCTATATAACAAGTCTAGTCTTCGCAATTTTGGGTGCTTGCGTTGGCTCAACAATAGCAATGCAAAACACCATAACTGTACCAAATCCATTAGTTGCATTGACTGAGCTCCACAATCTTCACAGTGCTAAGGCCAAGAATACAAAAACATATTTAGTGGTTGGAGTAAACACAGATACTGCATCAGAATCTACTAAACTAGACTCATTATGGACAATATCATTTAGTGGTAAATATGATAGAGTACTACTAACAGGTGTACCAGTCACACCAGCCTTAGAATATCAATTTGTCCATGCGCCCAAATCATTAACACAATCCATAGAAGGTCTGATGCCCAGTTCTATCGATGCAGAGTTTGTTCTCAATAGAAAGCAATTCTCTTGGCTCATTGATGAACTCGGTGGGATCAACATTGCAGATGTCAAACAAAACGGAACAAATGCTATTGACTACATTACCAACCACAAAGATGTTAACACAAGAACAGCTCGACAAGCTGCAGTAATAAAAGCCATGGTATCCCGTGCAGAGCTACTTGAAAACAGTCTCGCAATTAACAAATATTTCAAACATCTACGTCCTGAAGTGACTGCTATGATTGACTTAACATCAATCGCTACAAATATATTTCCAATTAATTCAGAAAACATTGGTATTGCAACACTAACAACAAATAACCTCACGTACCTTGATGACATTGCACATACATCCGAGTAGCAAGGTTCCCCAATATTATTCCCACACAACAAACTTTACAGCGCATTCTAATTCGACATCTGTTATACAATGGTCGTACTATATAGATTAAAAAGGCACTGATATGACGACAGACATAGCATTAGCATTTATTGGTGGTAGTGGCCTATATGACATGTCAGATCTCAGTAACAGAGAAGAGATTGAAATTAATACTCCTTTCGGTAAACCAAGCAGCACAATAATGACCGGAATACTCAGCGATCAAAAAGTAGCCTTCTTGGCACGCCATGGTAAAGGTCACACTATTTCTCCGTCTGAAATAAATTATAGAGCCAACATATATGCTCTAAAAACATTAGGGGTTAACCGTATTGTATCAATAAGTGCAGTTGGATCACTTCAGGACCAATTGGCACCCGGAAACATTGTGATACCTGATGGTCTGTTTGATAACACGCGCAAAAGGATAAATACTTTTTTTAACAATGGTATGGTAGCTCACATAGGTGTAGCAAATCCATTCTGTTTAGAATTATCCAAAACTCTATCTAAATCAGTCCAAGACACAGGAGCAACAGTCCATGAAGGTGGAGATTTCATCACTATCGAAGGTCCACGATTCAGTACAAGATCAGAAAGTAACACATTTCGTAAATGGGGAATGAGCATTATCGGAATGACCACAAGTCCAGAAGCATTTCTAGCACGAGAGGCGGAAATGTGTTATGCCGTAATGGCACATGTTACCGACTATGACGTATGGCATATCAGCGAGATTCCAGTCAGTGTTGAGATAGTAATACGCACTCTTACCCAAAACGCCTCAATAGCACAGAACGCCTTACGTAACTTAGCACACGATCTTCCTTCAAATCAAGTTCTAAATTGCGACTGCAGTGATGCGTTAGCAGATGCAATAATCACTCAAGATGACTCAGTCCCAGATGAAATCAAAAATCACTTAGGATTACTAATAGACAAATACCTTTAAGTGAGCATCATTAATCAAAAGAGTACATACATAAACACTCACCTCACAAATAGACATGAGGCGTTTCTGTTATTGTTTGCAATTGCATTTGTATGTGTGTCTGGATTTTCACTAAGACTTTCCTATTCCCCTATATATACTGCGGAACAAACAAACTCTCTTCTAGCCATTTCGATAATCCTTTGGGCCACAATCTCTGTATTAGGGCATTTCCTACTTAATATGTGGGTTCCTAACAGAGATCTGCTAATGTTTCCAATAACAACTCTGTTGACCGGTTGGGGAATGATTACAATATGGCGCCTTCAGGGTACATATGCTTTCAGATATGCTTTATGGTATGTCATCAGTATTATCTGTATGTTAGTTGTAATCCGTTGGTCACGACATCTATCATTTCTTGAAAAGCATCCTTATTTATCACTTATCACAGGCATTCTAATTACCGCATTGACTGTTTTAGTTGGAGTCAGCCCTTCTGGAGAGGAACCTTATCTATGGCTATCAATATTACCTGTCAATTTCATCAATCACAAAATATATTTCCAACCATCAGAATTACTCAAAGTATTGATTGTATTGTTCTTAGCAGCTTATCTATCCAGAAACCGAACAACTCTTATTTTAGAAAACATTAAAAACAAGTACTCTCTACCGGCAGCATTTACTATACCTTTAATTACACTGTGGTCTATCAGCATTTTTATGGTAGTAATACAAGGAGATTTAGGAGCTGGATGGTTAATTTATTGGTGTTTTTTAGGGATGTTTTACCTACGCACTCGCAGAAAACGATATGCATTATCTGGAGTAATACTCTTCTTACTAGGGGTAATATTAGCTTACATATATTCTGACTTGGTAAAATTTAGACTACATGGATGGATAGAACCATGGTTTACGAATAAAACAAATTTCTATCAAATAGATCAAGCATTGATTGCCATGAGTAACGGTGGAATTGTTGGAACCGGATTAGGATCTGGAACACCGCAAAACATTCCTCTAAATCATTCTGACTTCATATTTGCTAGTATTGTTTCTGAATGGGGTTATATAGGCGGTGTCGCAATAATAATACTGATGTTTACTCTTATATACAGAATTTTTCGATCTGCCTATCTGCTCCCAAGACACTCATTCTCTTCATTACTGAATACAGGTATAGGGTCACTATTCCTTATTCAAACGATAATTAACATCGGTGGAGTATTACGCATATTGCCACTTACAGGAGTACCGCTTGTATTTCTTAGCTATGGAGGTTCAGCAATGTTATTAGCATATATATGTATGGGTTGTATATTCGTACCTAGAAAGGAATAGATTAGTTTCTTTTACACTTGTTGCTTTACAATTTATGTTCAACAACAATCTACAACCATCCTATTCGATGCCAACAACTAAGTTAATGACTCGCCTCTTGCCAACCTGAAGAATAATACTATCAGACTTCTCTAGTTGAGTCTTTATATCCAGTATTTTTACACTGTCTAATTTCACAGCACCCTGTTCTATCAATCTACGCGCCGCACTACGACTTTCAGAAAACTTACAATCGACTAAAACATCAATTAAACTACTGCCAAGACTAACATTGAAGTTATCTATATTTTCCGGCAATGAACCTGCCTGAAAAACAGTCTCAAAGTGTGCTTTTGCATCTTCCGCTAGCTCTGAACCCCAAAAGATCTCTGTAATTTCCGACGCAAGCTCTATTTTCGCATCTTTAGGATGCTTCTGGCCTGACTCTATCATCAAGACATGTTTGTTAATCTGCTCTGGACTATACCTCGTTGCCAACCGCCAGTAGGCATCCATAGCGTGATCTGGAATACTCATCACCTTTCCAAACATGTCTTCCGGACTAGAGTTAATCGGAATGTGGTTGCCCATCGTTTTAGACATTCTCTGTTCACCATCAGTACCAGGCAGTATCCCCAATACAATACCGACTTGCGGTTGTAATCCCACTGATTGCTGCAATTTTCTTCCTGCAACCACCCTATTGAATAATTGGTCAGTACCTCCTACCTGAAC
>CAWWAV010000090.1:0-5245 GCA_963934935.1 uncultured Anaerolineales bacterium | reverse complement strand
TTAGCATGTTGTGAATACTTGACAATACCGATTGAGCTTCGGCTAGGTGGTGAATTACTCGTACCATGAGAGCGGCATCAAAAACTCCAGTTACAAATGGTAGGTTGTACGCATCAGCTGCAACATATATGTATCGAGCTTCTCTTCCTAATCGTGATTGGGCTTGTTGTAATTGAGTTGTAGAGTAATCTAGTACTACGATGTTATCAAATGCATCAAGCTCTTTGGTTAAACGACCAGCGCCTGCACCAACTTCAAGACACTTACTTCCATTTTTCGGAAGCAGGTACTTTAAGGCAATTCTTTCCACACGGTCTTCATATTCGCGATTGCCATGTTCCCAAAATTCAGTCTGGTATTGAGAATCTTCATAGTCACATATAGGCGTAGTGCCCCGTGATGTCATAGGTTGCCTCTTTTATTGGATGCTCTTTCGATAGCTTCCTGTAAAGTAGTGCGTACTATATCGGGGTTGCTCTTACCATCCATAGCTTGCATCACTTGACCAAAGAACCAGTTAACTATTGAATCTTTACCATCAAGCAATTTGGTCAATTGATCCGGATTGTCATCTAACACTTGGTTCACAGCCTTTGTTATTGTGGTTTGATCGTTAGTTTGCTCAAGTCCAAGCCTAGTTATAACAATCTCCGGAGTAGCACCTGTTTTGCGCACCTCACGGAGCACTATTTTAGCACTATTGGCATTTGTTCTACCAGAACGTACAAGGTCTATCAGGTCAACTAGATAGTTCGGCGGAATATTGATTTGGTCTATTGACTTACCGATTTCGTTAATGATACTGAACAAATGAGTAGTTATCCAGTTGGATATCGGCTTAGGCAATATATGTGGATTCTTGTCAGCACCTAATTTTACAGCAAGCTCAAAATACTCAGCTATGCTGCGTTGGGCAGCTAAAACACGAGCGTCGTAATCAGTTAACCCTAGAGAAGAAAAATAACTTCTTTTCATATGAGGTAACTCAGGCATAGTTGAGAGAATTTCCTTTTTCCATTCATCATGAACATTAATTGGAGGCAAATCCGGTTCTGGAAAATAACGGTAATCGTGGCTATGTTCTTTACTCCTTTGGAAAACAGTCTTCCCGTTAGCCTCGTCCCAGCCCAAGGTTTCTTGCCTAATTGTTTCGTTTGCTTTATATGCAGCAATTTGTTGTTCTATTTCGTATTCTATGCTGCGCTGAAGCGATTTGAAAGAGTTTAGGTTTTTTATTTCCCTTCGCGCATTTAGCTGTTTGCTGCCAGCCACTCTAACAGAAACATTGGCCTCAAATCTCAGAACACCTTTTTCCATGTCCCCACTATTGACGTCGAGATAAGTCAACACAGAATGTAATTCTTTAGCGTAACTAACTGCTTCAAGCGGAGAGCGTATGTCGGGCTCACTGACTATTTCCAATAACGGGACTCCAGCGCGATTTAAGTCTATCAGGGAAACACCATTTGTTTTTCCACAACCACTAGTGTGTACTAACTTTCCAGTATCTTCCTCTAGATGAACTCTGCGGATATGGATTTTTGTAGTGTTTTGAGTATCGCTAATGTTGATGTGTCCGTTAGTAGCCAGGGGTTTTTCGTACTGTGAAATTTGATATCCTTTAGGTAAATCAGGATAGAAATAGTTCTTACGGGCAAAAACACTAGTCGTTTCAATATTGCAGTTTAGAGCTAAAGAAACAAGTATGCCTATTTCTACAGCACGTTTGTTTATTGAAGGAAGAGCTCCTGGCATCCCAGAGCACACTGGGCACACATGACAGTTTGGTGCAGAATTTGTTGAATCCACTACTCTACAACTGCAGAACATCTTAGAGTTTGTATTTAGCTCAACGTGTGCCTCAAGTCCTATTATTGCCTCGTAACCCATTATCTATTTGTGCACATCTAGGAAGCGTGAGAGTTTATCTATATTCTTAATCATCAAAATTCCTTGTCTGGCTGAAAAGAGTAAGTGTTGACAGAAATCATAGACAATACAATGTTGTTGATTGTTGTTGTATATATACCTGAGATATCCATCTAATAAGTCAAGTAATAGTAAGTTGCTTCATTATCGCGGTTTTGTATTTAGAAGGCAAGGAGGTGAGCTGTGGGCAGTGTGTTGTCTCATGTATACTGTGTGTATGAACGCGCAGATGCCACATTCTAATTGGGTCGAAATCGAACTGGCAGCGATTAAGAATAATGTTCGTTACTTTTCTGATAGCTCAAATGTGAATGTTATGGCTGTAGTAAAAGCAAACGCTTATGGCCACGGATCACTGCCAGTTGTAGAGACCGCATTGAGAGCCGGTGCTAGTTGGTGTGGTGTATCGAGGGCAGACGAGGCTCTTGAGTTACGTAGTGCCGGGATAAAATGCCCAATCCTCGTGCTTGGATTTACACCTATACCTATGATAGAGCAGTTGATCGCAAACAATGTATCAATGACAGGCTGGGATGTAGATTATCTAAAAGATGTGGATGTAATTGCTCAGAGATTATGTGTGCCTGCACGGATTCATTTAAAGGTAGACACTGGAATGGGTCGTGTTGGAGTCCATTATCAGGATGCATTGCATATTGCTAACTATTTAGATGGTGCTCAAGGATTGCTGTTTGAGGGTCTGTCAACACATTATGCTCGTGCATTTGAAGCCGACTTTACACCTACACTTAACCAGGAAGACTGTTTTCGCAATGTGGTTGGTTTGCTTGCAGAGGCTGGGATATGTCCTAGTCTTGTGCACTCATCAAATTCGGCTGCAATAATAAAAAAACCAGATTTAAGTTGGAATATGATTAGGTTAGGTATTGCAATGTATGGACTTGATCCGTCCGAGGACTGTAAGTGCCCTGTTGATTTACGGCCGGCGCTTACTTGGAAAGCGCAATTAAGCCAAGTGAAGATTGTGGCTAGTGGGACCGGCATTAGTTATGGTCACAATTATGTAACTACTGGACAAGAGATTATCGGCACCGTACCTGCAGGTTACGCTGATGGATACAGACGGCATGGTAAAAAAATTGTGCTGATTGGAGGAAAAAGAGTCCCTGTGGTTGGAACTGTGTGTATGGATCAATTTATGGTTCGATTAGATAGTGTGCCCGATGCTGTGGTTGGTGATGAGGTTGTAATAATAGGTTCTCAGGGACTAGATCATATTTCTGCAGAAGAGGTTGCTTTTAGATGGAACACAATAAATTATGATGTAGTTTCATCTATAGGAAGTAGAGTGCCTAGAGTCTACAAATGACTGTGCGGTTATAGAACTTGTTTATAATCCTGGTTTTCTAAATACTATCATCCACTCTACCTCTATTAGCCCAGCGGACACATTTCGTTTAGGTGTTAGTCTGCGTGCAACTATACGGTCATAACCTACAGTCTCGGTACTAAAACCCGTGCCCTCGGCAATTTCTTGAATAAATGAGTGGGTATTTATTTTTATTTTCCGGATTACGTTGTCTCCTACCAATAGACCAAAATATGCTCCAGGTTTAAGTACTCGGTAGCATTGTTCGATACTTGCTCGCATATCTTGGAAATAACGAAACACTATATGTGCGCGTTTTTGGTCAACCAGGTGTATCTCTTTTAGTGCTGTGTCCAATTCTTTGATTCCAAATTTAGGTGTATCTCTGCACTCTGAAATTGGCAGACTCTCAGTGCCTACAATCTCTTTGTTGAGTTGTTTTAGGTGATCACCATCTAATAAGCTAAGCCAATATAATTCCATTTTGATTGAGCGGAAGTATTCTTGTGCATTAGCATATGGTGGTGAGGTTATGATTGAGTCTATTGATTGGTTGCTAATATTTCTTAGTGTTCTTGCATCTGAATTCATTACCATTTTGCTTGTAGGTAAATATCCCCATATTTTTCCTAAATTACCAACAATGCGCATATATTTGATCTTTCGATCAAGAAAGACCCGAGTGTTATTTTCAAACAAATGGAGCGCTCTTTGCTCTACTGAGTTTTCTTTTAAAAGAGCGCGCATTCGTTTAGATATGAAAGGCTTACTTATCTGCGGATCAGCATTGCATACTTTTCTGACGACAGAAGATGCACACACTAGCATAAAATTGATAACTCTATCTGGAACTTGATCCGGGTTATCTAAAAGGTACCCGAATATTTGAGAAAGCTCTTTGCGAGCTTGTGGTAGAAACCATGTGTCTAGGTTAGGCAAATTAGGCACATAATTAGGTGGGTACTTATGTGTTTTTTCGACAACGTCTAGGCATTGTGAAGAAAACTTGTCGTGGTCGTCCACCAATTCGGTTTTGGCCTTCAATAACATTTGAGCAAGCGGGTTGATGTCAACCCCAAGTGCATTAATCCCTAATAGGTTTGCTTCAACTAGTGCAGTACCTGATCCACAAAAAGGATCAAGCATTGTGTCGCCTGCCCTTCCGTATTCTTTCAGAAACCAGCGTGGTATGTGTGGAATAAATTTTGCTGGATAGGAGTGTATCTTGTGTGTTAAATAAGTGGTATTAGGTATTTCAGGACAGGTTTTACGAAAACTAAAGTCCTTGGCTGTGTACTGATTAGTTTTCATATAACTTTATTTAAGTGACTGAAACATATTAAGTTCAATTAAATTGGTTGACTATAATCATAGCTCAATCCATTCAAGACCTAATCTTTTAAGTGTGTCATTGGTAGGATTGCCGGAATCTGTGTTCCATCCACTCATTTCATAATACCATTCTTGTGCTTGCATAATTTCTTCAATGTCTAGTGCTATACCTGAGCTGGGCCCATCTCCCTGTAGTGTTTTGAAGAATTTTTTTGGCAATCTGTCTGCAGTGCGGTCAATCCCTTCTCGGGCATTGAATGCACGAAGCATGTTGAGTCGTCTCTCTCCTACCAGCAGCATTTCATCAATAGTAAAGTCACCCCAGCCAGTTATAGTATTAACTAACCTGACACAGTCTTCGGGGCCGAAAAGTTGCCAGGATGATCCCCATACGAACATACATAAGTTTGCGCTATCGAGAAACGAGTTCATGTGTTGCGTTGTTAGGGCAAACTTTACTTTATCTAACTCTAATGATTTTGCTGGCAACTTGGTCTTGACACCTATACTTTGTAGTCGATCAGAATAATGTTTGTAATCATCTTCCACAGCTGGGTCATGTTCAGATGAGTTGTGATCAGCGCCAAATGGATTCACCGCATAAACAAGACCTAAGGATCTTTTCACCTGTGGCATGTGAGCCGGGGTTTCAGA
>CAWWAV010000089.1:0-5254 GCA_963934935.1 uncultured Anaerolineales bacterium | reverse complement strand
GAGGTATAACAGCTTGTTCTGGCACGTCACAAAAAAGCGCAATTTTAGTACACAACTCTTGATCTATGCTGTAATCGGCACGTGCTACTATTACATCAGGTGAAATACCGATAGATCGCAACTCTCTAACTGAATGTTGAGTGGGTTTTGTTTTTAATTCACCTGTGGCTCCTATGTGAGGCAGCCATGTGACATGTACGTAAACCGCATTATCATTTCCAAGTTCGGTACGTAGCTGTCTTAGAGCCTCCAAGAAAGGTAGACTTTCAATATCACCAATGGTACCACCTACCTCTACTATTATGATGTCTGCTCCAGTTGCTATGGGAACCTGTTTGATATGGCGTTTGATTTCGTTGGTAATATGAGGGATTACCTGGATTGTGCCTCCTAGGTAATCACCTCGGCGCTCTGCTGTGATGATATCAGAATAGAGCTGGCCTGTAGTAACATTACAAACACTCTGGAGATTAATATCTATGAATCGTTCGTAGTGTCCAAGATCCAAATCTGTCTCCGCACCATCGTTGGTTACGAAGACTTCTCCATGTTGATAAGGTGACATAGTGCCAGGGTCTACGTTAAGGTAGGGATCCAGTTTTTGTACTGATATTTGCAAGCCTCTTTCTTTGAGCATACGGCCCATAGCTGCTGCTACAATGCCTTTGCCTACAGAACTTACCACTCCACCAGTAACAAAAATATATTTAGTCACTTAGCACCTGGATATATAGCAATAATAAAAGGGAGGGTCACTTGTTGGGTGCCCTCCCTTTTGTGTCGATACATGTAGTGAAATATTCTTGAAAGATCCATTAATCATTATTGGACAATATAACGAACACATGAACAACAATTGATATTAATAATTGTTGCGGAACCAGAAAAAATCCGCTTGTCCTGTGTGTACACATATCCGTTTGACCTAGCTATCATTTTCCAACATGGCTTCTATTTTACTTGTATAAGTTGTAGCTGTATTAGCACCCACTACTCTATCTACCTCTTCTCCTTGGCTTATAAACAGCATTGTGGGAATGCCCTGTATACCATACTTCATTGCTAAATCAGAATTCTCATCTGTATTTACTTTGGCTATAGTTACTTTTCCCGAGTATTGTGTAGCGAGGTCATCAAGTATTGGAGCTATCATTTTGCATGGTCCGCACCATGGAGCCCAAAAGTCTAACATTACGGGTTTATCCGACTGTAATATAGCTGTCTCAAATGTTGTGCTGTCTACTTCAATTGGTGCTGTCATTGTTTAAAGCAACCTCCATTTACTGTTTGCTGTACTATTAATAGCCATCATTTATGAATTGTGGAATCCTACGAAGTATAGAGTATTGATAGTAATCTGTCGACAAATTTGGTGTGCATGATTTCTTTGCTTCCATAGTGTTTATATAGCTAATATCCTGCAGTGGCCCCAAGCATACCCCTTAACTGAAAATATCGATATTCATTAGAATTAAGAGTGTGGCTATTATTGCAAATGGAAGCAATAGGCCAACTATTGAGTTTATCAGGCGGTTGTTGCTTTTTGTAACAAATTTTCCAATAGTGTTTAAGTGACCTACAGACCCAAATAGTCCGCCAAGGGCAACACCCCACAATATAGCACCACTCCAACCACCAATGCTATTTCTAATCTCTGGCCAGAAATTAGCAGTCATAAGAGTGCCGACCAAGCCTATAACTATACCTATGAACTGATTAATTCGCAAATGTGAGCGATTCATAAACAATTAGTTAGTAGTCTCATGGTTAGATTAACAATATTGCATGTACGAAATCTTCTTGATAACATTTTCTGCTACTGCAACAATCAATTGTTTATATGTTGCAAATGTAAAGTATATGAGCACCAACATTGCGTGTCAACTTGTTTGAAAATTATCAAGGTTGCTCATGATATACTCAATCGATATGTTGCAAATATTATGAAGCGCCGACCGAATACGACACTACTTGAATGGACTTCTATATTTTTGATACTTGCGTCGGTATTGGCGCTAGTACTGCAATTAGTGTCTTATCAAAACATTAGATCCAACCTCCAGTTTGGGATGACTATAGCCGACGTACCAGTGGGGGGTATGTCACTAGGTGAAGCTGAGGACACATTGACTCGAGTATATTCAACCCCTGTAGAACTCCATTTTCTTGACGAAGTATTTTATTTAGAACCTGCAGAAATTAGCTTTCGGCTAGAAGCCGAATCTATGTTGGCAATTGCTGATACATATAGGACTGATACTAGTTTTTGGTCTAGTTACTGGGATTATTTGTGGCGACGCACTAGTGATCCAGCTGTTGTCCCAATAGTTGCTGAATATTCCAGTTCTCAACTCCGTGATTTCTTGGTTGATTTGGCCGCACGTTATGATTTACATCCTACACGTTCGAAATTGAATGCGCAATCGCTCGTTATAGTACCTGGGTCACCAGGATATAGTCTGGACATAGAATCTTCTATGACAATAATAGATATGGCCTTACGAGTACCAACAAATAGGCGAGTGTTGTTAACTGTACAGGACAGCTTGATCGATACTCCTACTATAGATGCTCTTGGGAATTTAATTGATAGCTATATCAAACAACTTGATTTTAACGGAATAGTTAGTGTAGAGGTTGTTGATTTACTTAGTGGTGAGCAACTTAGTATCAATAAAGGAGTAGCCTATGCTGGTCTTAGTATTATGAAGATACCAATAATATTGGAAACTTATAGAGTGCTTGACACTGACCCTTTGGAGGAAACTGCTAAATTGATTGAGGGTTCAATAGTAGAGTCATCTAATTTGCATGCTAATATTTTACTTAGCCAACTTGGCAACGGCGATAAGATTGTTGGCTCATCTGTGTTGACTTCCAATATGCAACTTTTAGGATTACAGAACACTTTTATGGCTGGTTATTTTGATCAAGAAGGAGGAGTTCCACCAGTGGTTCAAACTACTGCAAATCGACGCACTGATGTTGATACTGACCCAGATGCATTTATGCAGACCACACCAGACGATATGGCAAGTTTGCTTACTATGTTGTATCAATGCAGCCGGGATGGTGGAGGAGCAATATCAGTAGTGTTTGTAGATAAAATCACTCAACGTGAGTGTCAGTCGATTATAAGTTTGCTCAGCCGAAACAAAATTGCTACCCTGATAGAGGCAGGGGTGCCAGAAGGCGTATCCGTAGCTCATAAACATGGGTTTGGCGATGGGGATACTATAGGAGATGCTGGTATCGTATTTTCCCCCGGAGGAGATTACGTAGTAGTTGTTTATATTTGGCAGTCGGAGTATCTTGAATGGGAAAATAGTGCTCCTATGGTCGCAAATATTTCGCGAATGATATTTAACTACTTTAATTCTTGAGAAATTCGGGTTACTGCTAGAGACAAGCCTATTAGGACCCAGAAACATGTTTGAGAAGACTGAAAATCCAGATTGACAAAATAGTGGTCAAAAACGCCAATGATTATAGTAGCTACAAGAGCTCCATATATACCCAACCATTGAGAAGATAAATGCTTGTTTGTGAGTGAAGCTAATCTATGTTTTATGCCCCAGACAAATACTGTGGTAATTACTATCAGAAAACTACTAAAACCTATTAGCCCTACTTGCTCTGCTAGCAGCAAATAAGCACTTGATACTCCCAGATATATATCTATATCAGGCGTGCCTCCAAAACCGACCCCGAAAGTAGGATAGCGGCTTATGAGAACAAGGGCATCTTTGTATTCACCTAAGCGCATACTAGTGGCCAAGTCTTGGCCTTTGATAGCATCTGTGAAGTGGGATACATACTGTTGTGACAAAGGTAGAAATAATACCAGCAGCAACATAGCAGCTATTATCCACAATGTTTTCCGTTTCCTTATAACAGCAACAAATACCATGGATGCTAACAGAGCGGACATCGCAGTACGTGAATAAGTGAGAAAAAGAGAAGTTATTGTCACCATGAGCATTAATACAACTGTTAGGCGTTGCTTGAAAATAGGGTTGTTTGTACTTATTTGGGGTACAAGTAGAGCGGCTACTATTGCTAAAAGCCCACCGAATATATTAGGGTCTATAGAGGTACCGATAGCTCGGAGGGGGTTTGCAGGGTTGTCCTCAATATAGCGCAACACGTCACCGCTAGGATAGTTGAAGACACTAAGATAATTTAAGCTTAGTTCAGACAAGTTGGGAGGAGCAATGTATAGAGCAATACCTACTATCGCCGCAGCAAAACCCGATACTATTATTGTTTTTATTATGCGCTTGAGGATGTGTCTATTGTGTACTTGATCTACTATGATTAAAGCTAGTGATATGTTTAATGTATAACCCACGAATTTACGCAACAAGTTAGGATTGATGGATGTATTTCTCGTACCCAAAATGAAAGACAAGATTGACAACAGAACAAATATGATAATTGGTATATGAGCTGGAGTAGAGACAAGAGGTCGCCGATTCGATTTTAGACGTTGCATGAAAAAAACCAAATAAATAGTTGCGATAGTAATATCCAAAAATGTGGGGGTCAATATAAATTTAAATGGTAGTGTGCCGAATGGGATTAGAGAGAAAATGACAATAGTGGACCAAAGCGCAAGTTCTGATTGAATTAATGCCCAGATTATGAATGTTGCAGACAGTAGGACCCCACTTGCTATCCAAGCACCTGTCAAGCTGAGTAGCGCACCAAAGGTCGTTGATAATAAAGCTATTGCTGCTCCCACTATGGTGGACGAACTATAATCAGACTTTTTGTAAGCATCAATCATTTTTATCATTTTTATCGCCTTGCTTCCAGAAGCATAGAGATAATGTCAATGCTAAACCGATTATGCTTGCTATGAATCCTTGTTTTAGTAATAAGGGGTCGTACTCTAGAGTTACCTTTTGTGGTCCTGAGTTTTGTAAATGTACGCCTTGTATATAGCCATTGATCATTTTGCTGGGCACTTTGAAATTATCAGTTGATGCAATCCAACCAGGGTACCATGCCTCACTGACTACTAGGAGAGATTCGTCTTTATTGTTCACTTCTAGTTCAATATGACCAGGTCTATCCGATACGATTTTGATGTCCCCTCCCGCAGAGTGTATTGTTTCATCCGATGATAGTGTTAGTGCATCTTTGTGAGGTTCAAAATTATCAGATTGTATAATTTGCCACATATCGGATGCTGTTGTAAGACTATATGTTGTCTCTGCTAGCCATGCTCTTTGGGCTTGCCAAGGAAGTC
>CAWWAV010000088.1:0-5261 GCA_963934935.1 uncultured Anaerolineales bacterium | reverse complement strand
TCTACATCCATCATCTCATCTAATTCCTGTTGCGCTGACCACAAATTGTCTAGACTTGGAATAGTTTCACCAAGCGAATCCAATAATAATTCTATGCTAAATGAAAAGAACAAATCTCCATCATTGCGCTCTATAGTCGGCTGTATATTGTCAAGCCATGCCAAAAGACGCCACCATCCCTCTCCGTCTTCCGTAGCTAGCGTCACTCTACGGTGAACTTCTGAGGCTAACATTTCAGCAACATCAGAAGTCAAGTCTTCTTTACCAAATATACGATCTCGTTGATCATAAAACTTAGTACGTTGCACATTAAGGACATCGTCATATTCCAACAAATGCTTACGTACATCAAAATTGGCTCCCTCAACTCGGGTCTGGGATTGTTCGATACTCTTGTTCACGATGCCATGCTCTATAGGCATAGCCTCATCAATATTTAATTTCTCCATCAAACTAGATACATTAGCCCCGCCAAATCTTCGCATCAGTTCATCTTCAAGTGACAAATAAAATCTACTGGACCCTGGATCTCCTTGCCTAGAAGCACGCCCGCGCAGCTGATTATCTATACGACGTGCCTCATGTCGTTCAGATCCAACAACGTGCAAACCACCTAATTCTCTTACTAATTGCTCATCCTCCATATACTTCAAAAAAGTCTGCACTTCATCTACATATATTCCGTAATCATCATCGGATAGCAATTGAAGCACTTTTTTACGGTCCTCATGAGTCATGTCAAATGCATCAGATTGCCCGGACCGTTTAAGTACTCGGTTGACATTTGCGATAGTATCCTCAGATATCTCTCCACCAAGCTTTATATCCACGCCACGTCCAGCCATGTTAGTTGCTATAGTAATTGCACCTAGAGAACCTGCACGAGCTATAATCCGAGACTCTTCATCATGTTTTTTGGCATTCAATACTTGGCAAGACATTCCAGCCTCTAGTACAGTTTTCAATTCCATGGCTATGCTATCGTCCAATCCCAGAATATTGCACAAACGCACAAGATTATCTTGGATTGTAGGATTCAGTCGAACTTTGAGATCCTTTCCTAAAGATCGTAAGTGTGATTTCTTCAACTTATCAAGAGGTAAGTTTAGGTCTGACAATTCCGGAACTGCACGCCCGTCTTCCTCACGCTCATTTTGTTCAAACCAGACATCACGCAACAACCATACCAAGGCAATCTGTCTTAGCTCAGTAGATCTAAAACGCATAGATAGACGCTCAGAAGACTCGACTGAAGTGGTGCCAATTAGCATCGGTTGTCCCGACACATGTCTAGCAAGTACCTCCTGAGTTAGAGAGCGCAATTTGGCTTCTTCAGTCCGAAACACTAGGTCATCATAGTCTTTGCGTCGATGAAGCAATGGATTATCCGGATCTTTTACATTCGCAATATACGAGAATTTTGATCCATTTTCTCTGTAAGATATTTCAGTGAGCTCAGGATCAACCCTAGCACGAAAATCCAGATGGGTAGGTATTGGAACAACATCAATCTGGTAGATTTTGTCGAACTCTTCTGCTTCAGTAACAGCGGTCCCTGACATACCAGAAAGTGTGTTATACATCCTAAAATAGTTTTGTAAAGTTATAGTAGCGTATGTTACGTTCTCAGCCTGAATTGCCACGCCCTCTTTGGCTTCCACCGCTTGATGCAAACCATCAGACCAACGACGCCCAGGCATTACTCGACCAGTGAAATCATCTACTATTACTACTCTACCACCCCTAACCAAGTAATCTTTATTGCGTTTGAAAATGAATTCGGCACGCAGCGCTTGTTCAAGATGCGATTGAATTTGGGCTTGCTCCATCGTTATATCTTCAGGACTGTCCGGATCACGCAGTGTTTTACCCAAAAGCTCTTCCACCCGATCGTAACCTTCATCAGTCATGGACATGGTACGAGAGCGATCATCAATTTCATAATGTTCTGGTTTCAGTCTCCGCACTACCTTCGCTAACTCAATATACATTTCCGGATCATCTTGAGCAGGACCAGAAATAATCAATGGCGTACGCGCACTATCAATCAGAACATTATCTACTTCATCAATGATGGAGTAATGAAGTTCGCGTTGACGACGATCCTCTATCCGATGGGCAATATTGTCACGTAGATAATCAAAACCAAATTCATTGTTAGTCCCATAAGTAATGTCGGCAGCATAAGCCTCACTACGTGGCACTAATCTCACCAGATTATTTTCTTCTTGAGGAGACTCTTGCATTGGATCAAACAAGTATGCCATTTGTGCATTATCTGTACGTGACGCATCCTGCAATATACCAACACTCATACCTAACATATGGAAAATAGGTCCCATCCACTTTGCATCCCGACGTGCCAGATAATCATTCACTGTAACTAAATGTGATCCCCTACCCGCCAGCGCGTTCAAATAAAGTGGCAATGTAGCTACTAGTGTCTTACCCTCACCTGTGCGCATTTCTGCAATACGACCATCATGAAGAACTTGACCACCTACCAACTGGACTGGATAGTGCCTTAATCCGATAGTTCTCACCGCTGCCTCACGTACAGTCGCAAATGCATTCGTCAGGATATCTTGCATAACTTGAGATTCCATCTCAATCTGATCGTCCATATCAGAAATGCCAGATATCGCAGCTTGTAATTTTTCTCTGAAAAAGTTGGTTTTTGCGCTCAGTTCAGAATCGCTCAGAGCCTTATATTCAGGTTCAAGATGATCGATTTCTTCAGCAACTTGTTCGTACAACTTTAGGTCACGTGCAGTCGGATTGCCACCAACAAAAGTAAGGATTTTTTTGAGCATTTAATTTAGTGAACTATTCGTTAAACATCTCGCCTACACTACGACCTTCATGAGCACGTAAGATGACTTCAGCCAGTAACGGAGCAATGGATAGTACAGTCATATTCGGAAGCATTTTTTCCTTTGGAATATGCACAGTATTTGTTGTGACTATGCTCTTATAATCTGCTTTACTAAGCCTTTCAAAAGCAGGATCAGAAAGAATTGCATGAACAAATGAAAGATAGACATCACGAGCACCTTGCTTTTTAACAATTTCCAATGCCTGGGTAACTGAACCAGCCGTGTCGACTTCATCATCAACGATGATGACATCACGACCACTCACATCACCTATGACACCAACAACCTCTGATTTAGGCTCATTACGCTTGCGACGTTTCTCTATAAAAGCAATTGGCATATCGAGCTTAGCAGCAAAATTACGTCCTTTTTTTGCAAAACCCAAATCAGCTGTGACAACTACTGGATCTTTCATGTCATCACGTAATTCCTGGAAATGAGCACTTAGAATATGAAAGGCAGTTAATACGTCTCCCGGTATATTGAAAAACCCCTGAATCTGGCCTGCATGTAAATCTAAGGTCATATAACGATCTGAACCGGCAATTTCTATCATGTCAGCTACAAGTCGAGCAGCAATAGGTACACGTGGTTGATCCTTCTTATCAGAACGTGAATAACACAAGTAAGGCACCACCGATGTCAATCGACCCACTGAATCAAGACGCAAAGTTTGCAACATAATTAGCAATTCCATCAAATTGTCGTTAACAGGCGATGCTGTACTCTGTATGACATATACATCTTGTCCTCTAGCACTTGCATGTAATCTGCAAAATTGATTCTCATTAGGAAACCGGATTAAGTCTCGCCCACTAAGTGGCACTCCCAAATAATCGCTTATCTCCTGAGCAAGCACTGGACAGGAAGATCCTGAATATAGGCGGATTTCACCATACATATGTGTGTCTCGACCTTTCAATCGTGTCATATTTCATTCCTCGTCACCGATATAATTTGTCTCGAAATGTTTGATGCAATTTGTAGCTGCTGTATATGGATCAGTTTCTCCTTCCATTATCACCTCCAATTGCCTAAGACAGTAATCCTCAGACAACATATGCGATAACTTAGTATACAATTGTTTGCGCAACCGTGACTCAAATATCGCGCGCAGCCGACTATTACGGCGTCTAGTCATTTCTCCAGTAGATCCAATATGATCATAATGAGCTAACAACTGCTCAAACAAGTCACCTACGCCTTCTCCAGTAGTGGCAACAGTCGTGACTATAGGTACGTCCCATGAACTATTATCTGTATCTGGATTTCCATTATTAACACTATGTGTATCACTAATCGTAGTTTGTGTCTCTGAGCCGCGCGTTTGTGCTGCCCTACCAATATCAATCATCTCATGCAAATAACTCTTGGTAAGATTTACTTCAGGATAATCAGATTTGTTGATAACTATGATGTCTGCTATCTCCAGAAGACCAGATTTAGCCGCTTGTATTGAATCACCTAAACCTGGGCAAAGCACAACTATCGAAGTCTGTGCATTTGAGGCAATATCAACTTCTGACTGACCTACACCAACTGTTTCAACAATCACTCGATCAAAACCAGCAGCATCAAGAATATCAACTGCAGCTGATGCTGTAGCTGAAAGACCCCCAAGTACACCACGTGTGGCCATACTCCTTATGAAGACACCTTTATCACCCAACAAATCCCTCATGCGGATACGATCCCCTAGAATAGCTCCTTGACTAAACTGGCTACTGGGATCAATTGCCAATAAGCCTAGTGTGTCATCACGTTTACGCATCAATTTAGCCAAAGCATTGATGAGAGTTGATTTACCCACACCAGGAATGCCTGTGATACCAATAAGATGCGCCTGTCCTGTATGTCTATATACATTCGCAAGAATATTTTGACTATTGTGGTCATCATTTTCAATTAGCGTCAGTGCCTGAGATAATGCTCTCCGGTCACCACCTATTATTTGTTTAATTAAAGACATGTTATTTGGAATGATTGATTTTGGATGATTTAGGAAACCACGTCCTGTACCAGTGCTACTATCTCTGATGTGCTAGTACCTGGTCCGAAAACACCAGCCACTCCTAGCTGAGATAGTTCATCAACATCATTTTCAGGAATTATTCCGCCAACAAGTAAGGGAATATGTCCCAAACCCTTTTCATGTAGCAAATTAATTATGCGCGTAACCAATACTTGATGAGCACCAGAGAGGATCGAAACACCAATAGCGTTAACATCCTCCTGCATAGCTGCCTCAACAATCATCATGGGAGACTGCCTGAGGCCTGTGTAAATTACCTCCATCCCTGCATCTCGCAATGCTCGGGCAATAATTTTGGCGCCTCTATCATGACCATCTAGGCCTGGCTTTGCAATCAGAATACGAATAGGATT
>CAWWAV010000087.1:0-5272 GCA_963934935.1 uncultured Anaerolineales bacterium | reverse complement strand
GTATGAAAAACATTCTTATTACTAAAACTGCTTGTACAAATATGGTCCTAAGTAGATCATAAAATCCTTGTCCCTCATAAAATACCGATAAACTGCGTGGACGTGAAAATGACTGCGCCAATAAATCGCTCCTATAAACCAACATGGGTAGAGCAACCACTACAGTAATAGATGTCATCACGAGCATACCTCGCCAGTTGACAACATTTTCATTGCGGTACCACATTACCATACCAACCACAATAAAAATAATGGCAGGTATCACAAATAAATTAACTGTATATGTGTAATGGGAAACGCCAAAACATAAACCTGCTATGATCCAACTTGATGAATTGCGTCTACCTGATGCACGCACAGCAAAATATAGTGCAGCAGCAATCATCACAGCAAACACCACCGATCGTGTTCCATAACGTCCCAAATACATTGGCCAGACCGTGCAAGCACATAGCATGGCAGTTAACAATCCGATCTTTCGATCAAATAGTTCCTTAGCCAGCAGCCCGACAAACCCCACGAGTGTCAAACTACATATCACATATGGAAGACGTAATGCTCCAGGCGTATTACCAAATATTGATAGTGAAATAGCTGTCAAATAGAAATGTAGAGGTTCCCTGCTATCGTCTAGAACTAATAATGCCGGATGCTCTCCATTCAATATCTGAGATGATACCAAACCATTGAGAGCTTCATCATAATTCAGTCCTAATGGGGCACTATTAATTTGCCACAATCTTAAACAAGCAGCTAAAAGTATGATGCCTGTAGATATAAATATACGTTGGAGCATAATACAATCATAACTATTACAACGATATGTGACAATCCGCCAAGTAGTTATTCACTAGATATACTGATTACACTTTTAACAAAGTCAAGTATGCGCTTCGATCGCCTAGACCAAGTGTATTGACTAACTAATACAGTAGCATTATCTACTAATCGCGATGACAAATGTAAGTCGGACCGCAATCTCTGAATTGCTATCGCCAGTGAGCTAGGGTTATCGGGTTGTACAAGCAAAGCTGTCTCATCATGTTCAATGATCTCTCGCAAAGATGGTAGATTTGAGGCAATGATTGGTCTCTTAGCAGCCATATATTCGAACAATTTAATTGGCGAAGTATAAAATCTAGATATGTCCGAATCTCCGCTATTAGGGATAACTAACACATCAGCAGCAGCCATATAGGTGGATATATGTTCATAAGGCACATATCCCACCAAATGGATATTGGCAATTTCTAATTGTTTAATTAGCTGTTCTATACGTGGCAACTCCTCAGGCGTACCACCAACTAACCAAATCTGCTCATTGTCACTCAACTGTGAAGCTGCTTCAACCAAAGTATCTACACCCTTCCAATGATACATATGTCCTACATACATGACCACAAACAAGTTTTCATCGATACTTAAATGATGACGAGCTGCAGATTTGCTAAAAACACCGAAGTCTTGAAGATCAACTGCATCAGGAACAACTGATATTCTCTTTTCAGGAACTCCTAACTCCAGATATCTAGTTGCAAGCAAATTAGTCAGAACGACAATACCATCCAGCTTGTTAACTAACCACCTACTAAGCCTTAATCCTAATCTACTGCTGGGAAACGTATGGGACTCATAAATCACCGTGCTAATTCTTGCCTTTCTTAAAAGAACTAATAGTGCTGCAGTCAAGCTATCACGCGTGTAATATACATCTGCGCTACTAGTTAACAACAATGGGAGTAACGCAATATGATAGGTTATGGTCTGCATCGCAAATACAACTTTGTAAGCTAAAGATTTCCCGAATGGCAGGCTAGGTACAATACTAAAAAGATCAAGTGAATATACCAACCTTCGTTCGACATCGCGCGGCAATCTATAATATTTTTGCAGATCAACAACTGATTGTAACCAAGGTCTATTTACCCTTCTGGGATGTACAATTTGTATGTCAACATCAGCAGCCAATGCAGCACAGGTTTTCATGATCTGTATGGCATGTGCCTTTTCACCTGGTAAACGAGAATTAGTAAGATAAATAAATTTCATCATTGACTTTCTATCATTGTATGCAGACTATCAACCAAATCCTTGCCTACTGCAATCGGAGTCAATCTGTCAATCACACGCAAACAACCTGATTCAGCCAATTGAGTCATCAACTTCGTATCTTTAGACAGCAATATCAATGACTCAGACAGAGCACTAGCATCTGCTAATGGAACTAACCATAAATGTTCCTTATGCTTAAAATTTTCACGAATGCTCATCGTATTCCCAGTCACTACAGGCTTTTGCATAGCAAGACCTTCAAGTATTTTATTGGCCATTGCTTTCCTAGCCTGAGATGTATCACCAAATACCCCCAGAACGATATCCGAGTTAGCAATGCAATCAGATAATTGTTCAAAAGGAACTTTCGATAAGAATTCTATGTTTTCAACACCTAATTTGTCAGCTAATTGCATAGCATGAGACTTCCCCTCACCATCACCAACGAGCCTAAAAGTAAGGTCTGGATATTGGCTTAAGTTTGCAGCTGCTTGGATGATTGTCTCAACCCCATGATTAGGTATATAAGATCCGTGGTACATAATGACAAATCTATCTGTGTTAGTTTCTGATTTTGGTTTCGGAAAAAATAAATGATCGTCAACACCCAACGGGGTTACTTGTACCTTCTTCGGAGAAATCTTAAACTCGTTGACTAAATACTCTTTGTAAGCCATCGTGCCTGTTAATACTTTTTTTGATAACATACCTGCGATCTTGTCTACAAAATACAATTTCCTTGCCGTAAAACTGTTAATTGAATATCTGCCACGTTCTAGCACACTAGCTTCATATAGACCAATGACCATATCAAAAATCACAGGCCTACCTGTTATTTGACCTAGCAACCAAGCCAAGGGTACCACTGTCTGACAAAATTCGGCCACCACAATCAAATCACACTCACGCCAAATTTTTTTGTATTGTTTTATTAAAGGTAAGACTTTCTTATATGTTGGCCAAGATTGAGGAACATTACAGTATGTTATTTGACAATCATTTAACTCTAAAGCACGACGTATGAAATTATTGCGAGTGTACGAGAGATCAAATGCACCAAAGTAGCATATCCTCATGATATAGATTTATGGCAAAGATACCTTGTACAACTCAATCCACTCGTTAGTCATATTATTACTTTCTGGAAGCACAACCTGTAATCTTTCTTGAGTATCTGGATCATAGAAACCTGTAGTTAACGTGTAATTGCCAGCCGCTGGTGCTACCAACTTCACCGATTCGTCTAATATCTCACCAGGAGCCCACCAAGATGTAGGATACTCATTGTTTATCGGTGTGGCATCTATTTGAGCTACTAGTCTATCATCATGCCACATATGTACAAAGTATTTGTAATCATGTTCAATTTGACTATATGACTTCCAATACAAAGTAAGATCAACATCTAGACCATTATGGACACTATCATATCCTAGCAAAGCCAGCTCGTCATTAAAATTTGCTGATTTTTGATGTTGCATGTGGGGCACAGAAAAATTGCGTTCACGATCCATTATCTCAATTGGCACGCTGTATCTTACTCTTGATTTATCACTTGCATTTTGAACCACGTCCATTGTCAACACATAATTGCCTGCAGGTATATCTGTATCTAAGCGTAAAAAATATTGTTTGGTAAACACTAATCCAGTGCTGAATGTGTTCTTCACCTGATCCAGAGCAATATCTGTTTCAGAGTCAAAAACTAGATTGCCTTCTAAAGACAAGATATTCCAACGTAAACCAATATCTGCTAAGGTGGTACGTACTACTTGCCATGTAGCACCAACATTGAGCGGTTGTCCTTGGACTATTTCCTTATCTACCACAATATTTAATAAATCTATATAATCTGAACCTGCCAGGCTATCTGCAGTGGCCTTTATCTCAATAATTCCAGAGCTGCTTAAGCCATTTTCACTCGTATCAAAACCTATATCATGATCCGAATCGGGATATACCCCGAAACTCAGTATTAAAGGTACGCCAATTGGCAAATTTTTGTCCACCACTAATGATATTGTATGAAGAACATATTCGCCCACCTTCTGATGTACCCTTGGAAGACCCTGTAAATCTGCTTGAGCATATTTTGTGTTGTTCGAATCCAACAAATGCACAAAAACCTTATAATTATGTGGAGCCACAAAATCTATGCGCTCAATAAGATGAATGGTCCATATTTCTTCAGGCTTAGGAACGCTGTCTTTGGAGTCCCTAATAAAACCCAAGAAAGTTCCTCCATTGGATAATGAAATCGGATGTAACGGCACCAAATCCGCGCTAAAGCTCGCTGATGGAGACAATTCTGTAACACGAAAACCTCCCTCTCTAATCTCTCCTTCAGAGAAAACGAAGGGGCGTCCTTCATAATCTGCTTTGCCTAACAAAATCGCTCCATTTGTACTCAAAGGCATGGCTCGATCTTCCCAAACCACTCTAGCATTCCTCGATTCTTGCAAGGCCTCCCATTGCATATTATCACTTGAAGCCATTATCAATAAATCGCGATTGGATTTCATCGCACGTTCTCCAGCCACATCCAAAGCAGCTATCTGATCATCCAGAGAAACCCGACCAAGACCAAGGTCATATCTAATGTTGAAGAATGCATGAGTCACTACTAACAGGCCAAATATTAGAATGCCTATATATCTTATATATTGAATTGTCCGCACACCTATACTAGAATAATGACTATGTCCCCATCTTTTTCCTAACCCCGGCAACACTTTACCTACAAATACACCCTGGACTATAAAAGCAAAACCGTAACTGGACCAAATAAAATGATCTTCGTAACGGGCGGAGAGAATTAATAACATACACGGAGGCAATATATAACCGAGAGCAATCAATCCACCAGGAGCACTTCTTCGACGAATTAGTGCCATTCCTATCAAAACAAGTACTCCAATCAAAGTGATTGTTGGTTGTATTGGTTGGGTCCAATCCAATTGCCAGTTGCCTAGTTGTTGATATATGCGAGTAGCCATATGATAATAGTTTTGGTTGTCACTACCAGCATTGGATTGCACAATACTTGTATCAGCAATGGCAAAGTTTGAGACATTATTTATATTATCAAGATACACACCTATAATCCATGGCATTGTCAACGCAACAGCCAATACAGCACCAACTAATGTCTGCTTAAATACTTTGGTGCGCTCTTTAGAATGATTCCGCCACACAATAATTAAAAACACTAACGACATCG
>CAWWAV010000086.1:0-5300 GCA_963934935.1 uncultured Anaerolineales bacterium | reverse complement strand
ATTCACTGATCAAATCAGGGGTCAGACGTGCTGTGTTTGTCAGCAGCACATCTATATTCTCTAAGTTGTCCACTAGAAGTAAAGCTACTAGAATTCAAGCTGAACTTGTGATTGCTGAGAGTGGACTAGATTACACTATCGTTCGACCAACTATGATCTATGGATCACCACGTGATCGTAATATTTGGAGATTAGTTAATTTTATCAACAAGTGGCCAATTGTCCCAATTATTGGTCGAGGTGATGCTTTGCAGCAGCCAGTATACGCGGATGATGTGGCTCAAGCAATTATTAGTGCAGCGCATCGTGATTTGTCTATCGGTCAGTCGTATGATATTGCTGGTGCAGAAGCTATCTCCTTCCTCGACATAATAGATCTTGTCTCTGCAGCACTTGGACGGTCTACCAAAAAGGTACATATTCCGTATGTGATGGCCAAGTATGCATCATTATTGTTTGAAGGCATAGGATTGGGCATAACTTTTGAGCAAGTTCTTCGTTTTAGAGAGGAAAAGACCTTCGACATTAGTGCAGCTTCTAGAGATTTGGGATATAAACCACTACGTTTTGAGAGTGGTTTAGCACATGAGATACAATGGTTGAGGAAATTATAGTTATAATGGTTTAATTATGCCTACAATTTGGACTATAATGTCGCGTTTTATGCGGCGCACCGGTTGGTATTTATTAGGTGATCTGATAATAGTTGTGGTTGCCTATCGTGTGGCATTGACCGGGCGGTTTGCTGGTGCATCTCCAAACGAACATTACCTACAGGCCTGGAACACGTATATTGCCTTTATAGTATTTATACATTTAGCAGCGAATTATTGGGCCGGAATGTATAGTAGGTTGTGGCGTTTTGCCAGTGCTCCGGATGCTCTCATAGTTGTGCAGGCATGGTTGGGCGCAACAATTCCTTTGATGCTGATGGATATGCTACCAGCTGCTCGTCTTGAACCAACGATTCGACCTTTGCCTTTAAGTGCGCTGGCGTTAGGCGGTTTCCTTGCTGCTGCTGGCTTGACTATGCTTCGCTATAGAACAAGAGTACTAGTTAGTCTAATTTTTAGATTAAGACGAGCAGGTCAAAAACCACTAGGTGGTGCTGGTCCGATAAGAACACTCATAGTGGGAGCTGGTGAAACCGGTCAATCACTATCATGGCAACTTCAAAACCGAAGAGGGGGTCGTGCTTACCAAGTGCTTGGATTTATTGATGATGATGCAGATATACATGGTTTCAATGTACATGGAATTCCAATATTGGGTGGTAGAGCACAATTGTTAGAATTGGTAGTGCTACATAATGTAGACTTGATAGTATTGGCTATTCACGCTATTTCTGGACATCAGTTTCGTGAGATTCTTAGCGTTTGCCAGAATGCCCCAGCGCGGATACAGATTGTCCCCGACGTGTTTGAGGAACTTGCAACTAGCGCTAACAAATCTTTATTAAGGGATGTAACAGTAGATGATTTTCTTGGTCGGAGTCCTGCTGAAATTGATATCGAGGTGTGTAGAGAAATGTTGCAAGGTAGTACTGTTCTGGTCACTGGTGGAGCAGGATCTATAGGAACGGAGCTATGTCGGCAGGCACTGGCTTTTGATGCAAAGCTAGTTGTGGCTGTTGATATGAATGAAACTGGTTTGTATGAGTTGCAAGCAGAAACAAGTATGATGAATAGCCAGTGTAATTTGAACGTGTGCGTGGCTGATGTGACTGATTCAGAGCAAGTTTCAGAAATCTTTAAGCGATATCGTCCTGAAGTTGTGTTTCATACTGCGGCTTATAAACATGTACCTTTAATGGAATCGCACCCACGTGTTGCTCTGCGCACGAATGTTGTAGGCACGTTGAATGTGGGTTTGTCCGCCAGGGAGGCAGGTTCAGAAAGATTTGTCTTGATCTCTACAGACAAAGCGGTTGAACCAGCGAGTATTTATGGAGTGACAAAACTAATAGCAGAGCAAGTGACAGCTAGTTTGGCTGTAGCAAGTTCTGATACATTATTTGCTTGCGTCAGATTTGGTAATGTATTAGGTAGTCGAGGTAGTGTTGTCCCACTTTTTGAGAAACAGATTGCAGCTGGAGGGCCAATAACTGTTACTCACCCTGACATTACTAGATTTTATATGACTATACCTGAGGCTGTGAGATTAGTTATCCAGGCCTCAGCACTCACGCGTGGAGGAGATTTGTTCATGTTAGAAATGGGTGAAAGTATCCGGATTGCTGAATTGGCTGAACGCATGATCAGATTGCACGGTTTGCGTCCAGAAGTGGATATACAAATTGAATTTACAGGTCTTAGGCCAGGCGAAAAATTACATGAGGAATTAATAGAAAATGAGGAAAGTCGAGAAGCTACTAATCATGCGCAGATTTACCGAGTACTGTCTGGCAGACGCAAATCCAACAAGCTTGATTTGGCATTATTAGAACAATGGGTTTATAGTGCGCTAGATCTTCCTGAGAATGATTTGGAAAAAAACTTGCGTAGTTATAGTAGTGATGGTGTAATTAATCAACCTAATTCTTATAAGAGGAAATGATTTTATGATTGTGGTAAGGACTCCATTGCGTATAAGTTTTCTGGGTGGTGGTACTGATTTTCCGGATTACTATCGTAATCATGGTGGATTGGTACTATCAACAGCAATCGATAAATACATCTACGTAATTGTGAAGCAGAGGTTTGACAATATGATCTATGTCAACTATTCGCGCAAAGAAATCGTAGAAAATGTCGATGAAATACAACATGAACTAGTAAGAGAGTCTATGCGAATTACCGGGGTTAAACGAGGTGTAGAGATAACAACTCTTGCTGATGTTCCATCAAGTGGAACTGGTCTAGGTTCATCTAGTACTGTGACGGTTGGTCTATTACAGGCATTATATTCCTACAGTGGTAAGCTTGTGACTGCAGAGACACTTGCAAGGAATGCATGTGAGATTGAGATTGATAGATGCAACAAGCCCATAGGTGTGCAAGACCAATTTATAGCTGCTTATGGTGGTTTTCGGGCAATATCTTTCGATAAAGATGATGCTGTGACTGTATCTGAATTGGGCTTGGATAATGAGTTGATTCGTCGTCTCAACCGTAATATGATGTTATTTTATACAAATGTTACACGCCCATCTGAGAGTATTCTTGTAGAACAGAGAGAAAACATTTCTGAACGCGAAGATAGTTTAGCAGGGTTGCGCGAGCTTGCTGCACAAGCTTGTGACTGTTTGAAGAATGGTGATTTAAGTCAGTTTGGTGACATGTTGCATAGTGGTTGGGAGCTCAAAAGAGGTCTTGCCAGTGGTGTTAGCAATCAGAATCTTGATGATTTATATAATGCTAGCAGAAAAGCTGGTGCTATTGGAGGTAAAATAGCTGGCGCAGGTGGCGGAGGGTTTTTGTTGCTATATGCGCCTTTGGCTGCTCAAGATAATGTTAGGAATGCATTGAGTAGTTTGCGTGAACTTCCATTTTTGTTTGAACGTGATGGTAGTAGAGTGGTTTTCGATCTAGGTAGGTCAAAGTAACGTTAATTCTACGATTTCTCTACTACACTCTAAAACATGCTTGACTAAAGCAAACCCCTTAGTTAGAATTCAAAACTTGAATACTCGAATAAAGGTGTATTTTTGAGAGATTATGAGTTTCAGTTACTGGATGCTATTGCTGATAATCCTACGGTAACTCAAGCTGGACTTGCAGTGCAACTGGGTGTAGCAGTTGGCAGTATTAATTGGTACATTAAGCGCATGGTGGCTAAGGGTTATGTAAAAGCTACCCGCATGCATCGTACCCGCTTGAAGTACCACCTGACACCAGAGGGTGTTGCAGTATTGGCACGACGTACAGCCGAGTATATGGAACAATCCCTTTTGGTTTACCGGAAGTTACGTATAGCAGCTATGGAAACGGCTGTTGATATTCAGAGTAAGGGAATTGAATGCGTTTTGTTGCAAGGAGATAGTGACGCAACAGATATTCTCAGACTGACTTTGTTGGAGCATGGAGTTGTATCGACTAGCGAATCTGCTGATTGGTTGGTCCGTTGTGTCGGCCATGATTATTACCTAGAGTCATGCACTGATGTTAGAGTAAATAATCGACTGCATGAATCCGGTTCAACAACATAATGACAATGATGAGTTTTGTCAGCATATATTGTATAAAATTGGATTATGTTGACTGATTATATTAATTGTTATCAACAAGCGTCTTATAGGCTAAATGTTCATAATTTGTGTTGTGAACACTATCAATTTGGCTGGTTAGATTGTTGATGTATGTGAGTTTGTGGGCAGTTACATCTTGTAATATCAAAAAATATAGATGTAACCACTAAGCATGCGGTTGTGATTTCTAGTATATATAGTCCCGCGCAAGCATTGATGCGTGTTGGAAGGGCGGAGCATTCCTGCGGTATTTTCAGGTTACCAAACATTTTATTACATAAATTATATGAAAACTAATTTCTGGAAGGACAAGCGAGTTTGTGTAACTGGCGGTGCTGGATTCTTGGGATCCGCTATAGCTAGCAAGCTGCGCGGACTAGGATGTGGTGAATTGATCATTCCTCGCAGTCGTGATTTTGATTTGCGTATTAATGAGTCGATTAAAAGATTGTATGTAGAGACCAGTCCACAAATAGTAATTCATTTAGCAGCTGTAGTAGGTGGAATTGGTGCCAATAGAGCAAGGCCTGCAGAGTTCTTCTATGACAATTTGATGATGGGGACTCAATTGCTTCACGAAGCTTGGGCACATGGAGTCGAAAAGTTTGTGGCAATTGGCACAGTATGTGCTTATCCAAAATTTACTCCATTGCCATTCTCAGAAGACAATCTGTGGAATGGCTATCCGGAGGAGACTAATGCACCATATGGACTGGCTAAGAAAATGTTATTGGTGCAGAGTCAGGCTTATAGGCAGCAATATGAATTTAACTCTATATTTCTATTGCCGGTTAATTTATATGGTCCTGGAGATAGTATTGATAGCGAAAACTCGCATGTTATTCCATCTCTAATCATGAAATTCTTGAATGCTAAGCGTAGTGGTCAAAAACAAGTTGTTGTGTGGGGAGATGGTTTGCCTACTCGTGAATTTTTGTATGTCGATGATGCTGCAGATGGACTTCTTGTCGAATGGGCTCAGACCTTTGCCGAGCCAGTCTTTGTGGTGCCTGAGGCCTCCTTTGGTATGTGCCTTCGCTGGCGGTTCATTCTCGCTTATCTAAAAAAGGTTTAATAAATGATAAAACTTACCGCGTGCTTCCCTTTTCAATTG
>CAWWAV010000085.1:0-5331 GCA_963934935.1 uncultured Anaerolineales bacterium | reverse complement strand
GTATCTTTGGACTCTGTAAAAATAGTTAATAGGGAATCACGGTCTAATTGGCAACCCGTTGATATTGCTATCAGACCTTATAGACGTAAAAGACGATGGAATTTGCTTGCTGCAGTGGCAATCGCTGGCATCATTCTAGGTGTGTTCCAAACCTATGGATTGTTGGGTGACGCGCTGAGTGAAGTGAATCTAAATCCAATGGAGTTATTATCAATTGGATCAGATCAACAAGTAAATGAACAAGTGTTTGCAGACAATACACAAGAGGGCGGATTACAAGTTGTCGGTGTATCCACAACAGTAGGACTAACAGTAGCACCAAGTCAAATGGCAACAATTGAATCAACGCTAGCTGTGATGGTTGTCGAACCATCATCTGTAATTGAAGCTACTTCTGAAAGTACACAAACTGTCCCTGAAATAGAGCCAGTGATCCCAACCACTACTGAGGTTGTAATAATCCCTACAGTAACCCCAATTCCGAGTGCTACTGCAACTCAACTACCTACCCCTACAAAGACTATTCCAATTCCAGAAAGTGTACGCAATATTGATCCAAATGTTGTTCCAAAAGCCGTGCTTTGGAAGGAGGAATTTGAACCACTACGGTTTACAGATTGGGGAACAGAAGAGTCGAAGAATTTTTATTCAGCAATAGAGGATGGTGTTTTCAGACTCGTCACAAAGAGTCGTGGTAATCGATTTTATTCTTCAGCAGCGCCACAATTAGATATGCTGGAACGTGATTATTACTATGAAGGCGATATGATAGTAGACGATTGTACAGGAAATGATTTTTACGGATTGGTTTTTAAAGCAAGCCTAGATACAGATGAGTATTTTGCCGCCACTATAACATGCGTAGGGCATTATAGATTGATCAGGAGGATCGATGATGTTACCGATCCCTTGCGCATAGCAGTTTCGGATGACGTACCACCGGGACCCGGCACTTATCGTCTTGGGATTCTCGTGAAGAGTGATAGCTTTACCTTATATGTTGATGGCGTAGAGATTTATACACAAATTTTGAAGGATCTAGGGAAAGTAGTTTCTGGCGAATTTGGAGTTTACGCACAATCAGTTGAATCTGAAGAGTTAAGAGTGAGTTGGGACAATCTTATTGCGACTGAAATAGAACGCTGAATAATTCTACCTCTGTTCTAACAGTTTGCTTGAAGGAAAAGATTAATTATTGCTAAGAATAGTATGAACTCTAGGCATACAGCTATAGAATTTCTTCGAAGCCATTCTTCGGTTTCTGTGCTTATTATAGGTGGCGGCATTAATGGGGCTGGTGTTTTTCGTGATTTGGCTTTACAAGGTATAGATGTATTGTTAGTTGATAAAGCAGATTTTTCTTCAGGCACAAGTGCAGCAACTTCACATATGGCTCATGGTGGCTTACGTTATTTGGAGAATGGTGATTTTAGTTTGGTTCGAGAGGCTGTCCGTGAACGTAACTTGTTAATTGAAAATGCCCCTCATTATGTGCATCCTTTACCTACAACGATTCCAATATTTAAAAGGTACTCAGGTTTACTAAATGCGCTGTTAAAGTTTCTCGGTTTGATAAACAAAACAGTTGAGCGTGGTGCTATATTGATAAAAATTGGTTTGTCATTATACGATTCATTCACTCGCTCTACTGCAACTATACCTCGACATAGTTTTATGTCAAAATCAGATTCCTTGGCGCAATTTCCTTTACTTAACCCTAGTGTGATTTGTACGGCTACCTATTATGATGCTTCTATATTGGCTCCCGAAAGGGTTTGTATAGAATTAATTTGCGACGCATTAGAAATGGGTGATCATGCTCAAGCTGTTAACTATGTATCAGCTACTGGAGCGTTTGGTGACTTAGTCAGATTGCGGGATGAGTTGACCGGCGAGACATATACAGTGAAGCCAAAATTGGTTGTTAATGCAGCTGGTCCATGGATAGATCAAGTTAATAAAGCGCTGAAACGAGACACTACATTTGTTAGTGGTAGTAAAGGTTCTCACATAGTAATCGATAATCGAAACTTACGATCTGTTATTGGTGACCATGAATTCTTTTTTGAGAACGATGATGGACGTATAGTATTGATATGTCCTATTGCGGATAAGATATTAGTAGGTACGTCGGAATTAGAATGTGATGATCCTAATCAAGTGTGCTGTACGGCGGAAGAGGTAGATTACTTCATTGCAATGATTATGAAAATATTTCCACAAGCAAATGTGAGCAAGGATCAGATTGTTTTCTCATTTAGTGGAGTAAGACCGCTTATGTTTAGTCAATCGAGTGATCGTGGCAATGTTAGTCGGGACCATAGAGTACTCTTGCTGACACCTGGGGATGGTGTTGACTATCCAATTTACACACTGGCAGGAGGTAAATGGACCACATTTCGATCTTTGGCAGAAAAGGTAACTAATCAAACTTTACATGTATTAGGTAGGATTCGTCAGTATAGCACGTGTAATTTGTCAATTGGTGGTGGTAAGGATTACCCAAACAATGTAGAAGAAGAGAAGTTGTTTTTGGATGTCATAATATTGAAGACTGGCTTTGACTCTAATAGAGCGAAGAAATTATTCGATCGTTATGGATCTAGAGCAGCACATGTTGCAAGCTTCATTTGTAGAGAAATAGGTGACAATGATTCTTTTCTTGACAATCATTCAGGTTATTCGCATGGAGAAATAGTTTTTCTGACAAGATGTGAACATATTATGCATTTAACAGACTTAATATTGAGGCGCACACTTATGGCAATTTTAGGTGAAATTAGTCTTGGATTGATTGTCGAACTTTCGCATGTGGTGGGAGATGAATTAGGGTGGTCGGATAGTACTCGTAAAGATGAGATTGATCGTGTTATAAGTGTTTTGTCCCACAAACATGGCGTAAGGTTGACTTGAAAATTACACAAATTGATGAGCTTGTTTGTTGCTATTGTGCTAGTATTAATAGCTTTCCCACATTAGATTAGCTAGGCTCGAAATTTTGTGTAGAATGGGAGATGATTTTATGGATGGCAAAAATTCTAATTCTCAAGAGATAACTCTGAGTCGCACACTTGGTCTCATGGATATCACCATGATTGGTATTGGAGCCATGATTGGGGCTGGTATTTTTGTATTAATTGGGATAGCAGCTGGATATGCAGGTCCTTCGTTACCAATTGCATTTCTCTTAAATGGCATCGTAACAACATTTACAGCCTTGTCGTATGCTGAATTAGGGTCATCAATTCCCGCTGCTGGTGGAGGATTCCTATGGGTGAAGGAAGGTTTAGGAGACACTCAAGGATTCTTGGCAGGTTGGATGAATTGGTTTGCTTACATTGTTGCGTGTGCTTTGTATGGGTTAGGTTTTGGTAGATTGGCAACTGAATTGTGGATCATAACAGGTGTACCGCTTCCTTTGTCTGAACACCAACTTTCTTTAGTATTTATGCTTATAGTTGTTGGTCTTTTCGCGTATATCAACTCACGTGGTGCAAGTGAAGCTGGATTGATAGGAAGTATAGTTACTATTGCCAAAGTAGTAATTCTATCTATTTTCATTGGTTTTGGATTATATGCGATGTTCAATAATCCGAATTGGTCCGACAATTTTTCAGCAGGCATGCTGCCGAATGGTATTGGCGGTGTGTTTGTAGCTATGGGGATGACATTTATTGCGTTTGAGGGATATGAAATCATTGCCCAAAGTGGAGAGGAGGTAAAAAATCCGAAACGAAACATTCCGCGTGCAATTTTCTATTCAATAGGTGCAGTGGTCATCATTTATATCCTAATAGGTTTTGTAGTGATTGGAGCGGTGACCCCACCTCCTGGTTCTGCAGTCTGGCAATATCTAGCGCAAGCTAAAGAGGTGGCTATAGTGCGTGCTGCAGAGCAATTTATACCAATGGGAGGCATGCTGATTTTGATTAGTGGCCTCGCTTCAACAATGTCCGCCTTAAATGCGACTATTTATTCATCTTCAAGAGTGTCTTTTGCTATGGGTAGAGAGCGGAATTTACCGTCGGCTTTTGCATATATTCATCCTCATATGCACACCCCATATTGGGCAATATTTTTATCTTCCATACTAGTTGTAGTAATGGGATTTACCTTGCCGATAGACCAGGTAGCTGCTGCTGCTAACGTAATGTTCTTGTTGTTGTTTACTCAGGTAAATATTGCAGTTATGACTTTACGACGTCGCCGACCAGATTTGGAGCGTGGATTTAAGGTACCTTTGTTTCCATGGCCAGCTGTTATTGGTATTATAAGTAATCTATCTATGGCCATATTTCTAGCATTTAAGTTGGGTCAAGTGGGACTGTTAAGTGTTGGCTGGATCGGTGTTGGGCTACTTTTGTATTGGGGATATTTCAGTAAGAAAGAAGAGCAGGAGAGGCCTAATGATGTTTTGCATGAGGAAGCGCTGACATCAGTAGATTATTCTGTGCTGCTCCCAGTATCTGATCTACATCAAGCACAGATACTAGGCAGACTGGGGAGTATATTGGCTAAGGAGCATGATGGGGAAGTTCTAGCACTACATGTTGTCAAGGTTCCTAGACAACTTCAATTAAATGATGGACGCTTGTTTTTGCGTGAGCGTCGACCATATATTGACAAAGTAATTGACCAAGCCAGAGTATTAGATGTGCCTGTGCATTCTATGATAAGACTAGGTCGCTCTATATCTGATGCGATTCTCAAAACTGTACAAGAGAATAAAAGCGATGTAGCATTATTTGGATGGCCCGGTTCTACCGGTTCGCGTGATCAAATGTTCGGCTCTGTAATTGATCGTATTGCTTCTAACCCTCCAACTGATATTGCAATTTTGCGCCATCGTCCTTATGAGGAATTACAATCTATTTTGGTTCCAGTAGCAGGTGGTCCAAATAGTAGATTGGCTGTTAGTTTAGCTATTGCACTGGCTCGCAATACACCAGAGTCTACGAAAGTTGTCTTGCTACATATATCTCTGTCCAGGACCAATCCTAAGGGTGCCGAGGCACGTGCTCAGAATGCCTTTCGACGGGCAACTGAAGGGCGCAGGTACGAATTGATTGAAAAACGTATCCTCACATCTGATAGTCCTGCTGCAGGTATTTTGGAGGTTTCTGAGGATTGCGATATGATTGTGATTGGAGCTACAAAAGAGCGTTTGTTCCGCAATATCCTTGTAGGAAATGTATCCGAGCAAATTGCAGATAGAGCCCATTGTCCAGTATTAATTGTCAAACGACGCAGTACGATGGTTGCTTCGATGCTAAGAGAGACAGTACTTTCCTGATATCTAGGACTAACAAACTAAAACATTGATTTATACTG